>JAATGQ010000157.1 GCA_015654595.1 Chitinophagales bacterium
CGAGGGGAACCGATCCTTTCTCACATGCGGCTACTGCGGAACCTTTGGGTACGCCGCGGGATTCAACGGGGGCAATCGTTGTTTATCCGATCGCGGGGAACCCTGGTTTTATGAGTCCGTTGTCGGATGACCGTGGACCTTATATCGCGACCAATAACACGATCCGTTCACAGGTGACGCTGAATGCGCATGTCGATGTAGAGCTGGTGAAGGGACTGGTCTTTAAAACAGTGTTTGGAACCAATATCTACAACTACAGGACGGGCCAGTTCTATGATTCCTCTTCCCTGGAAGAACAATCGCTGAAGCAGACCGTCGCGACGATCAATACCGGCAATACCCGTTTTTACAACTGGGATAATATCCTGAGCTATACAAAATCGATCGGCGATCATTCCTTTACGATAACCGGGTTGACCAGTTATACGCGCCGGAATGTGGACAGCCTGCTGGCTTCCGGGACGGGGCTTGCTTTCAGCAGCCAGCTTTTTTACAACCTGGCAGGGACAAGTACGACGGGGCGGACGATCACGTCCGGTTTTCTTCAGGCCAATACCATGTCTTATGCCGGTCGTATCAACTATGGTTATAAGGGTCGGTATTTGCTGACGTTGACGGAACGTGTGGATGGAGCGAGTCTGTTATCGGCTGGTCACAAATGGGCGGGTTTCCCTACTGTGGCTGCGGCCTGGCGGATAAGTGACGAGTCTTTTATGGAGCATGTCAATGCGGTCACTAATCTCAAACTCAGGGCCAGCTATGGCTGGACGGGAAATTCAGGGATCGCGGTGTATGGGACACAAACGGCCCTGATGACACAGAACATGGGTTTTGAGAACAGCGCTGCGCAGGCTTATGTGATCAGTTCGCTGATCGGGAACCAGGATGTCAAATGGGAACTTTCGAAGACAGCGAATATCGGGATAGATGCGGATCTGCTGAAAAGCAGGATCAGTCTTTCGCTGGATATATACAATACCAATACTTCGCGTATCCTTTTGCTGCGTAGCCTGCCGCCAAGTCTTGGCGTCGGCAGTGTCTACCAGAACGTCGGCAATACCCGGAACAGGGGTATCGAATTGGGGATGACGACAAGGAATATCGATAACCGGTCTTTCAAGTGGTCGACAACCTGGAGCTTTATGAGCAACCAGGAAAAGATAACCGGTTTGATCAATGGAAAGAATATCATTGCTACTTCCGGCCCTGAAACAAATTCTCTTTTGTTGGGTCATGCGGTCCATTCCTTTTACGTGTACAAGAAACTCGGGATCTGGCAGACGTCGGAAGCCGATAAGGCAGCGGCTCTCAGCTATGGCGGGACGCCTTTCAAACCGGGGGATATCCGGCTGGCGGATATCAATCACGACGGCAAGATCTCGCAGGACAGCGATTATTCCTATATAGGGCAGGCGGCGCCCAAATGGTCGCTTGGGCTGCAGAACACCTTTGTCTATAAGAATTTCGATCTTACGATCTATGCGATCGTGAGATGGGGGCAGATGATAAAGGCCGATTTTCTGGGCCGCTATAATCCAACGGGGCAAGGCGACAACGGACCGGGTTATTTCCAGTACTGGACGCCACAGCATGCCACGAATGATTATCCCGAGCCGAATTCAACAAAGCCGATCACCGCGTATCCGGGGTATCTCAGCTTGATCTATGTCGACGGTTCTTATGCAAAGCTGAAGACCGCGACCCTGGGTTATACCGTTCCGGCGTCGATGCTGAAGAAGGCTTTTATGTCAAACCTGAGAGCTTATGTGACCTGTAACAACATATTTGTAAAAGCGAAAAGCCACCTGATCAAGGACTATGATCCCGAACGAGGCGGCTCAGAGGATGCGCCGCTTACGCGGCAATTGGTGTTTGGATTAAATGTGGGGTTTTAAAACCGATTGTTTAACCAATGAAAATTACAACTATGCTACGTCAACTAACGATATTGATCCTTTTGATCACTGTACTGGGTTCCTGTAACAAGAACCTGAAAGAATACAATCCTTCCAATACAACAGCGGATGCCTTATGGTCTACTCCGCAGGGTTTTGTGACGGCTGTAAACGGGGCCTATTCAACTGTCCCTAAACTTTTCGGCAGCGATGAGAATTTTATCTTTTTGTCGGAGATGGGAGATGACCTCTGGGAGAACCAGGGGAATACGACTTACGATCCGGATATCATGAAGTATATGAATTTTACTTCCAGTTCTGCAGCAACAGGCGCTGTCTGGAGTTTGTTGTATACCGCGATCAACCAGTGCAATGCGGGGATAGGACGGATCGGCAATGCAGGGTTTACCAATCCCGTAGAGCGGAATGCCCGGGAGGCCGAATTGCGGTTCCTTCGGGCCTATTATTACTGGAATGTGGTAGAGACCTGGGGCGGCGTTATCCTGGACACGGTGGAGACGACAACGGTGCAATTGACCGCGCAGCGGAGTTCTGTTTCTGCTTTTTACGATCTGATATTCCGCGATCTGCAATTCGCGGCTGCAAATCTTCCGGCTATCGCGGGCAAGACAGATACGGTCAGCTCGGGGATATGGGAATATGGGCGCGCGACAAAGGCGGCTGCGATGGGTATGCTGGCCAGGGCCTATTTATCACGAGCCTATTATTCGAGCGGGGCGGATGCCGCGAGTTATTTTCAGCTGGCGCATGATATGGCAACGCAGCTGATCAGCAATGCCGGGCAGTGGGACATCAGTCTGTATCCCAATTACGCCGATATGTGGGACCCCAGTAACCGCGTACCGAACAGCAATGCGAAGAACAATAAAGAGTCGATCTTCTGGGCTACCTTTTCGAGTAATACCAGCCTGGATGTAAGCGGCAATGGTAACAGGACAAATTTGTGGTTCCTGACCAATTACAGCGGTTATTCCGCTACTACGATACCGGGGTTGTCATTGAGTATTTTGTATGGCAACGACCAGAAGAACCGCCGGTTTATGCCGACGCGGGCCCTGCTGGATTTTTATAACGATACGATCGACTCGCGTTATGCGGGCTCTTTCCAGGAGGTCTGGCTGTGCAATACCCAGCATACCTGGACGGCGCCCGAGGTCAGCGCTTTTGGAAAGGATCCCAGTCTCGTAGGGCATGTGACGAACGTGGGTGACACCGCGATGTGGATCAGCAAGCATGTGATCTCCAATCAGGCTTTGCGTCCCTATGTTTGTTACGACAGAAATTATACCTATCAATCTTCGGGAGCCATCAGTACGACGGGTTACGATCGTTGGGTGGTGTTGAAGAAGTATTTGGATCCCCTGACAAAGACAGGATTGACGACCTATCCGGGCTACCTGGATAATATCGTGATGCGGTTGTCGGAGATCTACCTGATCGCTGCAGAGGCGGCGTTTCAACAGGGTAATACAACGGAGGCTGCGACTTTGATCAATGTGCTTCGTACGCGGGCGGCGATAAAGACGCCGGTGGACCACACGGGGGATATGCAGGTATCGGCAAGCGATATCACGCTGGACTTTATCTTAGACGAACGGGCACGCGAACTCTGCGGCGAGTACATGCGCTGGTTTGATCTGAAACGAACCGGCCAACTGGGAAATCGTATTCAACTATATAATCCTGATATCACTTCATTCAAACCAGCCTATAGTCTGCGGCCCGTGCCGCTGTCTGAATTACAGGCTTTGACGAATGGGGCTGCTTTCGGTCAAAATCCTGGTTACTAGATGAAAAAAATTGGGTTGGCTTTTTTGTTGGTTTCCGTATTTTCTGCGCATGCACAGCGGGTTATCGTTGCTCTGGATGCGCCGGCCCGCGTCCGGTTCGGGGCGGAAAAGCTGGAAGCTGCGCTTAAAGAAGCGCATGTGTCGGGACGTAAGGTGACGCTGCGGATCGTGCCGGATACTGCGAAGGAGAGTTTTCGCATCTCGGGGGAGGGAAAGACGATTCATATCGATGGCGCTGACGCTTCCGGCGTATTGTATGGCTGTCTGGAACTGGCAGATACGATCCGCCGCCGGGGTTGGCCGGACAGGATCAGCGTCGCGGATCATCCGCGGATGGCGCTGCGGGGAACCTGTATCGGGCTGCAGAAGCCGACGCTGCTGCCTGGGAGGGGACCTTACGAATACCCTTATACGCCGGAAAACTTTCCCTGGTTTTATGACAAAGCGTTATGGATAAAGTATCTCGATTCGATGGTCAGCTGCCGGATGAATACTCTATACCTGTGGAATGGTCATCCTTTTGCCTCGCTGGTCCGGGTACCGGATTATCCATTTGCGGTGGAGGTGGATGACAGTACTTTCCGGAAGAATGAGGAGGTTTATGCTTTCCTGACAAAGGAGGCCGACAAGAGAGGGATCTGGGTGATACAGCTGTTTTATAATATAATAGTCTCTAAGCCCTTGGCAGAACATTATAAAATAAAAACCCAGGACAGGAGTCGTCCGATCGTTCCGCTGATAGCGGACTATACGCGAAAGTCTATCGCTGCCTTTGTTGAAAAATATCCAAACGTGGGCCTGATGGTGACGCTGGGTGAGGCGATGGAGGGGGTCGGGCAGGACGATATCGACTGGTTTACAAAAACGATCATTCCGGGTATCAAAGATGGGCTGCGGGCTTCGGGAAGAAAGGAAGAACCGCCGTTGGTGCTGCGGGCACATGATACCGATGGGCCTGCTGATCTCAAGGCTGCGGATTCTTTATATAAGAATTTGTATGTGGAAGCCAAATACAATGGCGAGGCATTGACGACCTATACGCCGCATGGCAGCTGGGCGGCTTTACATCGCGAGTTGAGTAAGAACAGCAAGGGGCTGATCGAGAATGTACATATCCTGGCAAACCTGGAACCTTTCCGTTACGGGTCTGATGACTTTATCCAGAAGAGTGTGCAGGCGATGCATTCCGTCTATGGCGCGAGCGGGCTGCATCTTTATCCGCAGGCTTCTTATTGGGACTGGCCGTATTCGGCGGACAGCGCTGATCCGAGACTTCTGGAGATGGATCGAGATTGGATCTGGTACAAAGAATGGGCGCGGTATGCATGGAATGCGGATCGGGACAGAGATGCGGAGCAAGCTTATTGGAGTAATCTGCTGGCTTTCCGATATGGCTGCAGTCTTGCTGATGGCCGGTCGATATTGGAGGCGTATGAGCAGTCGGGTGAGATCGCACCAAAGTTATTAAGAAGGTTTGGCATTACGGATGGCAACCGGCAAACCCTGAACCTGGGGATGTTGCTGGCGCAGCTGACGGATCCCGATAAATTTGGTTTGTTCTCTTTGCTGTATGAATCGGAAGGTCCTCCGGGCGAATCGTTGAGTACGTATGCCGAGCGGGAATGTCGGCACCAGCCGCATGAAGGAGAGACGCCGATGAGCGTTATTCGCGAGGTTACAGAAGAGGGCCGTTTGGCTGTCGACGCGATCGAAAAAGCTTCTACCGGCGTAAAGGCTGATCGTGCCGAGTTCTTACGACTGAAGAACGATATGTATTGTTATAAGGCCCTGGCGAATTTTTATGCGTTGAAGGCTTCGGCGGCATTGGAGGTCCTTTATTGGCGGAATACCCATGTCGCATGGCATTTGGATTCCGCAGCTTCGTTGCTGCAGCGGAGTGTAGCGGCCTTCCGGGAGCTGGATCGATTTGCGGGTCCGGCTTATCGCTATGCCAACAGCATGCAGACACAGCAGCGGAAGATCCCGGTCCGGGGGGCGGATGGCAAGTTTATCACTTGGGGTGAACTGCTGCCGGTTTATGAAAAAGAGCTGGCGGATTTCCGGGTGCATAAGGATTCGGCGCATGAAGTTGGGTTAAAGCCGGCGGCCGTTGAGCTGGCGGCGGACAGCGCTACAGCGTATTATTCCGTAGGTGACTTTGCAAAGCCTTTTACAGATAGCGGGGCAGTGATCGTTTCCGTGGATGATGCGTTGAAAGGATTGCAGGGGATAAGAGAGTCGGCGCAGCGGCAGCTGAAGGAAGGGACAAAAATTGAATTTACCTGTACGACGACGGTACAATTACTGATGGGCTTCTTTACCCAGAAGTCGCCAGCTTATTGTGCGGCGCCTCAGCTGGAGACGGATGCGAGCGCCAATGATTTTGGACAGGCCGAGCCGCGTATACCTAATGGAGTAAAGATAGACGGATTTCCAACGGTCAATGTGCATGCGTGGACTTTCAAGCCTGGAAAGCATGTGCTGGTGTTGGGTAAGGGTCTGTGCCTGGTGTTGGGATTTGCGAAGCCGGCGGGGGCAGCGGGTGTTGGAGACGCGGAGGCAATGAGCGGCGCTGCGGCGGATGGTGTGGTCGGAGGGCCGGCGGGTGAAATGCGGTTGTGGTACAGGCAGGCGGCAGAGCGGTGGACCGAGGCTTTGCCGATCGGGAATGGCAGGCTGGGCGCGATGATCTTCGGCGGGATCGGCGAAGAGCATATCCAATTTAATGAGTCTACTTTATGGAGCGGTTATCCGCGGAATCCTGCACGGGCGGATGCCTGGCATTACCTGGATACCCTAAGGCGGATGGTGTCGAACGGGCGGCAGGCGGAAGCCGAAAAGCTGGCCGGCGACAGGTTTATGGGAAAAAAGGATGGGGATGATTCCGAATATCAAATGGCAAAAGAAGCATGGATAAAAAAGGTTCGGTCCGATACCAGCTGGAGCAAAGTGGACCTGGACGACAGGGATTGGAAGACTATGACGACGCCAACGCCGGATGGATGGGAAGCGGCTGGTTTACAGGGGTTGGATGGATCGGTATGGTTCCGGCGGACTTTTGATATGCCGGATACGGGTGATCACAAATATTATATGTTACAGCTGGGGCGTATCCGGGATGTCGATTTTACCTATGTCAATGGCGTATTGGTTGGCAGTGAGGAAGGAATCAGCAAGAAAAGAGCGTACAGATTGAATCGCTCTCTGTTGAAGCCAACCGGGAACGTAGTTGCGATACAGGTTTTAAATTTTGATGATAAGGGTGGATTGACAGGAATCAAGGGGCAGCTGGATACGACAGTATGGAAATATAAGATACAGGATGACAATCCGCCGATGTTGCCAAAGTATGAGGCGGACTATCAGCCGTTTGGGGACTGGTGGGTAGAGACGGCGGGGAGGAAGGAGCAGTATCGCCGGGAGTTGTCATTGGATAGCGCGATAGTGCGGGTGTCTTATGTAGACAGCGGCGTACATTATACGAGAGAATACTTTGCCTCTGCGCCGGGGCAGGTGATCGTGGGAAAGTTTTCGGCGGATAAGCCGGGGCGGATCACGCTGAAGAGCCGGTTGACAGCTGTGCATCGGGGTTATGTCGTTCGGAAGATAGACGCCAATACCCTTGGTCTTTTTATAAAAGTGCGCAACGGCGTATTGAAGGGTGTGTCGATGTTGAGAGCCGTATCGTCGGGGGGAAGAGTAAAGGTTTCGGATAGCGGTATTGTGGTGGAGCATGCAGATGCCGTGACGTTTTATCTGGCTGCGGCGACGAGTTTCAGGGACTATCAGCATGTGGATGCCGATGCTGCGGCAAGATGCCGTACCGTGCTGGCGGGGGTGAAGGCGTATGAGAAGATGCGTGCGGAACATGTGAAGGAATATCAAAAGATATATAACCGGTTTTCGATCCGGCTGGGTGGGAATGAGCCGAGGGGCAGAGGGGCGGGGGAGGCGGCGCCGACGGATCAGCGGATAGCGTTGTACGCATCAGGTTCATTGGGTCAGCCGCCTTCTGATCCGGGGCTTGTAGCGTTGTATGTACAATATGCGCGTTATCTGTTGATTGCTTCTTCGCGGCCGGGTTCCCCTTTACCTGCGAATCTGCAGGGCATCTGGAATGACCTGCTTAGTCCGCCCTGGGGGAGTAAGTTTACGACGAATATCAACCTTGAAATGAATTACTGGCCTGCGGAGGAATTGAATCTGCCGGGCTGTTCCGAGCCATTGTTCCGGTTTATCCGAAGCCTGTTGCAGGCAGGGCAGGCTACGGCGCGCGGGAACTATCATGCGGATGGATGGGTGCTTCATCACAACACCGATATCTGGCGGGCGACGGCTCCGATCAATGCTTCCAATCATGGGATCTGGGTGTCGGGCGGCGCCTGGCTTTGTCACCAGCTCTGGGAGCATTATCTGTATACAAAGGATGTTGCGTTTCTGAAAGAGTATTATCCAGCAATGCGGTCTGCGGCGCTTTTCTTTACCGAGTACCTTACGCGTGAGTCCGGGCATGGCTGGCTGATCAGCAGCCCTTCCAATTCGCCGGAGCATGGCGGACTGGTGGCGGGTCCGACGATGGATCATCAGATCATACGCGATCTCTTTAAGAATTGTATCGATGCCGAACGGGTGCTGGGATTGTATCCAGAATTTGCGCAGCTGATGGCGAAAGACTATAAAGAGCTTGCGCCAAACCAGGTCGGGCGGTATGGGCAGCTGCAGGAGTGGCTGGAGGACAAGGATGATACCGCGGATACCCATCGGCATATTTCCCATCTCTGGGGAGTCTATCCCGGAACCGATATTACCTGGGCTGATACGGCGATGATGACAGCGGCGCGTCGATCGATGTTGTATCGCGGGGATGAAGGTACAGGCTGGAGTCTGGCCTGGAAGGTCAATTGCTGGGCGCGTTTTAAAGACGGCGATCATGCGATGAAACTATTGGATAAATTATTGTCGCCGGCGCCGCCTCCGGGTGAGAGTGGAGAGCATGGCGGAGTGTATCCCAACCTTTTTGATGCACATCCTCCTTTCCAGATCGACGGCAATTTTGGCGGCGCTGCGGGGCTTGCTGAGATGTTGTTGCAGAGTCAGGGAGATGTGATCGAGCTGTTGCCGGCATTGCCTGCTGCGCTGCCAGACGGCGAGGTGAAGGGGCTTTGTGCGCGCGGCGGATTTGTTGTGGATATGAAATGGACCCACGGAAAGCTGGAATGGGTAAAGATAGCTTCTGCTTCTGGCGGCAGCTGTGCGCTTAGCTATGGGGGAAAGAAAATTGATGTCCGACTCCAAAAGAACGGGAATTATACCTATAAATTTTGATGAAAAGATATCTTCTGATAGGCTGGATCTTTTTGATAGGCCGTGTGCCGGCGACGGCGCAGCGGGTTGATAAGCTGATCGACCAGGGATGGAAGACCGTGTATGCGGCAGATTCTGTCCTGCCCGCGTCGCAGTCTGGCGGCGAATGGAGAACGGTAGAGCTGCCGCACAACTGGGACGACTACGCCGGGTACCGTCGTCTTCGGCATGGCAATCTACATGGATATGCCTGGTATTACAGGACGCTGAAAATTTCTCCAAAGCAGGGGCGGCGTTATTTTTTATACTTCGAAGGCGTAGGCTCTTATGCTGTTGTCTGGGTGAATGGACATCGGGCAGGCGGTCATGCCGGCGGCAGAACATCTTTTACGCTGGATATTACGAATGCGTTGGAAAGCGGCGTTAATTCGATCCAGGTCCGCGCGGATCACCCGGCCTTTATCCGTGATCTGCCCTGGGTTTGCGGGGGCTGTTCGGATGATCGGGGATTTTCAGAAGGGTCGCAGCCGCTGGGTGTTTTCAGACCGGTACACCTGGTGGAGACTGGATTGGTTCGTGTTGAACCCTTTGGCGTACATGTCTGGAACGATACGACGGTCAGCGAACGTCAGGCTTCTGTTTATATAGAGACGGAAGTGAAAAATTATGATGCCAAAGAGAGAGATGGGATACTGGAACAGCGGTTGATGGATCGTGACGGTCATGTTGCAGGAAGGATCAGTGCTGCTGTAAAGCTTGCCGCGGGCGGGATGGTGATCGTCAAACAGCAGCTGACCGGGATAGCGCGTCCGCATTTGTGGTCGGTTGAACACCCTTATCTGTACCGTCTCGTTACGATCCTGCGGGTGAATGGGATGGTCGACAGCGTCAACACAGAATACGGTATCCGCCGCATCCACTGGGTTTCGCGGGATGGGTCAGGGCCGCATCCCTTTTTGCTGAATGGACAGCCGGTGTTTATCAACGGGATTGCAGAATACGAACATAAATTGGGGAGCAGTCATGCCTTTACTGCGGAGGAGATCCGGTCAAGGGCAGCTCAGATCAGGGCGGCGGGGTTCAATGCTTTTCGGGATGCGCATCAGCCGCATAATTTATTATATCAGCACTTTTGGGATAGTCTGGGTATACTATGGTGGCCGCAGTTGTCGGCTCATATCTGGTATGATTCGCCGGATTTCAGAAGGAATTTCAAACAGGCATTGGTGGAGTGGGTAAAGGAAAGGAGGAATAGCCCTTCGGTCATCTTATGGGGGCTACAGAACGAAAGTAAATTACCGCCGGACTTCGCCAGGGAATGTACCGCGCTGATCCGGCAATTGGACCCTACAGCAATTGATCAACGGTTGGTGACCACTTGTAATGGCGGTGAAGGAACCGATTGGAATGTCCCGCAGAACTGGACGGGTACTTATGGCGGTGATCCTGCCGCTTATGCCGGCGATCTTTTACGGCAGGTGCTGGTAGGCGAGTATGGCGCCTGGCGTAGCCTGGGGTTGCATGGAGACACGGCAAACTCGGAGGACAGGATCGATCATCTGATGGAATTGAAGATAAGGCTGGCGGACAGTGTAAAAGACGATGTGGCCGGGCATTTTGCCTGGTTGTACAATTCGCATGACAATCCTGGCAGAGTACAATCGGGAGAAGGGTGGAGGGGCCTCGATCGGATCGGGCCGGTCAACTATAAAGGATTGCTGACCTCCTGGGAGGAGCCGCTGGATGTATATTACTTATACCGTTCGAACTTTGTGCCGGCTTCAAAAGGAGCGATGGTTTATATCGTCTCGCACACCTGGCCCGACAGGTGGGTTTCTCCGGGAATAAAAAATGGAATTGAAGTATATTCCAATTGTGATAGTGTGGAACTGTTCAATGGCCGCCGGTCGTTGGGCAAAAGGGGCCGGGGTGGTATCGGAACCCATTTTCAGTTCGACAACGTCGACATTCAGACGAATGCGTTGACGGCCATCGGTTATGTTGCGGGGAAGGCGGCTGCAAGGGATGATATCCGGCTGAATCATCTGCCGCAGGGTGAACGGATCCCTGTCGATGATCAGCGGTTGAGTGATCGAAAAGTATCGGTCGATAAGGAATCGAAAGATGAAAAGCAATGGCATTATCTGTACCGGGTAAATTGTGGTGGTCCCGATTACCAGGATCATGAGGGCAATTTCTGGTCGGGCGATAGACCCTTTTCCGAAAAGGGACGCTGGGGTAGTTATTCATGGACCGCGGACTATCCCGGTTTGCCTGCTGCTTTTGCAAGCCAGCGGACGACGAGTGACTGGATCGAAGGTACGAAGGATCCTGCGTTGTACAGCAATTTTCGCTATGGTCTTGATAAAATCGGTTATACGTTCCCGGTACAGGATGGGGATTACAGGATCGAATTGTATTTTGTGGAGCCCTGGTTGGGGACAGGGGGAGGAATGGACTGCGGCGGCTGGAGAAAATTTGACATATTGGTAAATGATCGGGTAGTGCTGCCAGGCTTGGATATCTGGAAGGAGGCGGGGCATGACAGGGCGTTGACGAAAGTGGTGATGGCGCATGTGACGGGCGGGGTGCTGCGGCTTTCTTTTCATGCAGCGGCCGGCGAGGCATTGATCTCGGCGGTGGCGATCGCTACGATGGACGGAAAGGCTGTTGCTGCTCCGGGGCCGCGAAGTCTGATCAGGACAATAAGCAATGGGAGGGTGTGGCGGTCCTGGCTGAATACAGGTGATACCGTGTATAGCGGGGAGCGCTGGACGTATAGGGTACTGCCGCCGGAGTTGTATGGCGCGGAGTGGTTGAAGGGGGCGGAAAAGAACGGCGCCTGTTCCTTTACATTAAATGCCGACGCGGATGTATATGTGACGGAACCGATAACAGGCTTTGACGGTACCAAAATGATCGTGGCGGATGAAAGAGATTCGAGCAGGCTTTATCGCAGGAGATTGCCGGCGGGTGCTGCGGTCAGGGTGGACAGCGGTCTTGTTTTTTTAATGCCTGCGGATAAGCTTGAGCCGGCCTATGATACAAAACCAGTAACCACTTATAAGAAGCCCGTAGTCAGCGGCGATACGACGACCTGGAATATCGAGGTCAATCTTGGAGACACCTATTCGCTGACTGTAAAATACCGGGTTGCTGCGGCGGCAAAGGGAAGGCTGGTGATACGAATGGCAGATGGCGTTCTGATCCGTGAGGAACTGGTAGATATTGCGGCGACTTTGCCGGCGAAATGGAATTATTTGAGTACGACGACCGGTACGATGATCAATGCCGGAAAATATACCATCCAGTTGATAACACCCCGGCAGGAGGGGGCGAGGATAGAGGAGCTGCAGGTGCAATAAAAATGCTTGTATGAACAAAGGACTATTGCTTGCTTTAATTTTGATCTCTTTTGCGGCCGATGCACAGGAGATAAAACTGATCGATCTGAAGACCGATTATCGTGTCAATCCAAGCGGAGTGGGCGCTAAGCCAGCCTTAGGATGGGTGCTGCAGTCTTCCAAACGGGGCGTTCGTCAATCAGGATACAGGATACTCGTATCCGAGGATTCGGTCGACCTTGAAAAAAATGCCGGCACTTTCTGGGATTCAAAAAAGCAGCCTTGGGGTTCGTCTATCTGCACGCCTTATGCCGGCCCCGCTTTGTCTGCCGGCAAGACCTACTACTGGAAGGTGATGGTGTGGGATTCGGCACGCAGGGATAGTTCGCATTGGAGTCATATTGCCAGGTTTCAGACCGGGCTTTGGATGACTTCGGATTGGTCCGGCGCAAAGTTTATCTCGTATGATATCCTGCCGGACTCCAGCATACAGATACCAGCGCCTTCGGTTAAAGGCGTTAAAAAGACAGGGCCATTCCGGGACGTGCTGCCTGTCTTCAGAAAAGAATTTATGGTCGACAAGCCTTTGCTGCGGGCTACGGTCTTTATCAGCGGACTTGGGCAGTTTGAGTTGAGTTGCAACGGAGCAAAGGTCGGAGATCATTTCCTCGATCCCGGTTGGGTGACTTATGATAAGAAAGCATTGTATGTACCGCTGGATATCACCCGGCAGCTGAAACAGGGCGTTAATGCGCTGGGAGTGATGTTGGGGAATGGATTTTACTATATACCAAGAGAGCGATATCATAAACTGATCACGGCTTATGGCTATCCAAGGCTGATTGCAAAGGTGGTGCTGGAATACAGGGATGGAACGGAGCGTACGATCGTCAGCGATGAAAGCTGGAAGACGGCGCCCGGACCGATAACCTATTCCAGTATTTATGGCGGAGAGGATTATGATGCGCGGATGGAGCAACACGACTGGGATCAGCCGGGCTTTGACGCAAGGGGTTGGAAATCTCCGGCGGTGGTTGGAGAACCGGGTAGTGCGGCTGCGAATGGCCGGCAGCAGCCGATTTTGGAAGCGCAGCAGGCAGAGCCTCTAAAGGTGATGGATTCCTTTTCCGTGAAACGGGTGGTTCAAAAATCGTCGGGTGTATGGATCTATGACCTTGGGCAGAATGCTTCGGGTATTGTCCGGCTTCGGGTAAGCGGCGTTCGCGGTTCGGTTGTACGGATCACCCCGGCGGAATTGCCCGAAGGCGATACGGCAGTGAATCAGAAAGGTACGGGCAAACCTTACTATTGGGAATATACGCTGAAAGGCGAAGGAGTGGAGAGCTGGTCTCCGCGTTTTACCTATTATGGATTCCGTTATCTGCAAGTGGAGGCAACGGCAAACGGCGCGCTGCCGGAGATAAAAGAGCTGGTGGGTCTGCACACCAGGAATGCAGCGACAGAAGCCGGTAAATTTGATTGTTCCGATCCCTTATTCAATCGGATCGATACCCTGATCAAGTGGTCTATCAAGAGTAATCTGGCCAGTGTGATGACGGATTGCCCGCATCGCGAAAAACTGGGCTGGCTGGAAGAAGCGCATCTGATGGGCAGCAGTATTCGTTACAACTATGATATTGCCGCGCTTTATCGTAAGATGGTGCATGATATGATGGATGCCCAGACCGAAGATGGCCTTGTCCCCGAGATCGCGCCGGAGTATACCGTGTTTGGAGAACCTTTCCGGGATTCACCCGAATGGGGCAGCAGCGCGATATTGGTTCCCTGGTACCTGTTTGAATACTATGGAGACAGCCAGACTTTGGAGGAGGCTTATCCGATGATGCGGAAGTATATTCAATACCTGAACCGACAGACAAAGGATGGGATCCTTTACGAAGGGTTGGGTGACTGGTATGATATTGGTCCAAAGCATCCCGGTTTTTCGCAGCTGACGCCGAAGGGAGTAACCGCGACGGCGATCTACTTTTATGTTCTCCGGAAAATGGAGTTCATCGCTTCTTTGTTGAATAAGGTCCAGGACTCGCGCGAATACTATGACCAGTCAAAAGTGGTAGAGACGGCTTTTCAAAAGCAGTTTTATAATGCGGCTACCGGAGAAGTCGCCTCCGGCTCCCAAACGTCTTACGCGATCGCCCTCTACGTCAACCTGATCCCAAAGACCGACACCGGCCGTGTCCTCAACAATCTGCTCGACTCCTTAAAAGCCAATAAATATAGCCTTACGGCGGGTGATATCGGATTCCGGTATCTGCTGCAGGTCTTGCACGCAGCGCGCAGGGATGATGTGATCTACGCGATGAACAACCGTTCCGACGTTCCCGGTTATGGATACCAGCTCGCTCGCGGCGCTACCGCACTGACGGAGTCCTGGCAGGCCTTACCGTCCGTATCGAATGATCACCTGATGCTGGGACACCTGATGGAGTGGTTGTACGAAGGGCTCGGAGGGATACACCAGGATGGATTTGGGATCAGTGCGGGCGAGTATATTATCCGGCCTGCTGTGGTAGGAAATATGCAGTGGGCGCAGGTGGATTATCAGTCGCCTTATGGTTTGATTTCCTCTCATTGGAAGAAACTACCGGGTGAGCTGGTAAAGGGTAAGCGAGTGGGTGCAACCTTTGATCTATGGGTGACTGTGCCCGGGAATACAAAGGCAAGGATCGTATTGCCTGCAGGACGGGATGCAGTCATTACGGAAGGCTGGACGGCGGTGGAGAAAAAGAAAGATATAAAAGAAGTGCTTCGCAATGATAGCGTGGTGATCTATTCCGTTGGTTCCGGAAGCTATTACTTCCGCGCTGTCAGCGGCGTTACCGTAGATCAGGCTACTATGCAAAAAATCTACGATGAAGTAAAGACGCCTTACAAATATGGGCTGGTCGTGGTGCCGCCGGAGCATTCCAGGAAGATGGATTGTCCGACGATCTTCCGGAAGGGAGATAGCTGGTATATGTCTTATATCCTTTTCGATGGGCGGGGCTATGAGACCTGGCTGGCAAAGAGCCCGGATCTGCTGCACTGGGAGACGCTGGGTAAACTGATGTCCTTTAGTGATACCACGGGCAGGGACAGCGTATTGTGGGATGCGAATCAGAAGGCGGGATATCTGGCCCTGATCGATTATGACTGGGGCGGCGATTATAAGCTGAAAGAATATAAAGGCAAATACTGGATGTCCTATTTTGGTGGGAATACAAAAGGTTATGAGGCGGGTATCCTTTCAGAAGGGATGGCCTTTACCGATAAAGATCCTACGACAGCGCATGAATGGCAGCGCCTGGATCATCCTATTCTTTCTGTAAAAGACAAGGATGTTGCCTGGTGGGACGATCATACCATGTATAAAAGCTGGGTGATGCGTGACCCGCGTAAGCTGACGGGGCATGAGTTCCTGTTGTACTACAACGCAAATGGAGACAGTCTCGATAAGAGGCGTGGCGCCGAACGGATAGGGATGGCGGTTTCGGATGACATGATCCATTGGAGCCGGCAGCGGCGTGATCCGGTATTGGATCATGGACCGGGGATTACGGGTGATCCCTATATCCAGAAGATGGGGGGCTTGTATGTGATGTTTTACTTTGGGGCGTTTTGGAAGGGTAAGGGGGGAGCTTTCAACCGTTTTGCGTCATCTTATGATCTCGTTCACTGGACGGACTGGACGGGCCCGGATCTGATCTCGTCTTCGGAGCCTTATGATGAAGTGTTTGCGCATAAGTCATACGTGGTCAAATTTAATGGGGTGGTTTATCATTTTTACTGCGGCGTGGATAAGAAAGGAAACAGGGGGATTGCTGTGGCAACTTCGAAGGATATGGGAAAGAGTACGCTTAATTATCGCTGATCAATATGGGTAGAATTATATTTTTGTGATTATTGCTTGGAGCAGGCTTTTTTGCCGGCGCGCAGGGGCGTGTGTCTTTTGATGAGGGGTGGCGCTTCTTTCCGGGAGATGACAGTCTGGCCTTGACGCCGGGATATGTGGAAGACAGCTGGCGGCAGGTTGATTTGCCGCATGACTGGAGTATTGAGGGGGCATTTAATGAGAAGAACTCTTCCGGCCAGGGCGAAGGCGGACTGCCAACGGGGGTGGGCTGGTATCGTAAGACCTTTAGCGTAAGAGATCTGGCGGATCGCAAAGTATATATCGATTTTGACGGCGTATATCGAAACAGTACCGTTTGGATCAATGGGCATTATCTGGGCAGGCGGCCAAATGGGTATATCTCCTTTCGTTACGAATTGACGCCCTGGCTGCATACGGGCGGTGGGAATGTGATTGCTGTGCGGGTGGACAATAGCGCGCAGCCCAATTCCCGTTGGTATTCCGGTTCGGGTATCTACCGGCATGTATGGCTGGAGACGAAAGGCGTGGATGCGATAGGGCAGTGGGGCGTGTTTGTGACGACCCCCGTAGCGGAGCGTTCGCGGTCTGTGGTTCGGGTGAATATAAAGCTGGCTGCGCCGGCGAAAGCGGGTGAAAAGATCCGGCTGCTGTTGTGGGATTCGGCGGGGAGGATAGCAGCATCCGGTGGTGGAGCTCTGACGGCGGGGGATAGTGTGGTCCAGCGGGAATTGTCTTTTAAGAATGTGTCTCTTTGGTCGCCGGTACGTCCATATCTGTATCGGTTGGAAGTGCGGTTGGAGGGGGGGAAGACGCTGTTAGATAAGGATGATGTGATGGTGGGGGTGAGAAAGTTTCGGTTTGACATGATGCATGGTTTCTTTTTAAATGATCATTTGTTAAAAATATGGGGTGTTTGTTTACATCATGATGAGGGGGCTTTGGGAGCTGCGGTAAATACGGCGGCAATCCGTCGTCAGTTGAAGCTTTTAAAAGAGATGGGGTGTAATGCGATCCGGACTTCGCATAATCCGCCGGCGCCGGAGTTGTTGGATCTTTGTGATCGGATGGGTTTTCTCGTGATGGATGAAGCCTTTGATATGTGGTTGAAGAAAAAGACAAAAAATGATTATTCAAAAGATTTTGCCGAGTGGCATGAACGGGATCTATCCGATCAGATCAGGCGGGATCGGAATCATCCGTCTGTTATTCTATGGAGTATCGGCAATGAGATCCGGGAGCAATTTGACAGCAGCGGGATGACGATAGCGCCGGAGTTGCGGGAGATTGTCCGGTGTTGGGATACAACAAGACCGATCACGTCAGCGTTGACGGAGATGGATACGACGAAGAATTTTATCTGGCGTTCGGGCGCGTTGGATGTGATGGGGTTGAACTACAATCAGGGAAAATATGATTCCGTACCTATTCTATTCCCAGGCCGTCCGTTCATCGGTTCCGAAACCATGTCTGCGCTGGCGACGCGGGGGCATTATGATATGCCTTCGGACAGCATGCGTCACTGGCCGGTTTCTTCAAAGGAGAAATATGCGACGGGCAATCCCGATTATACCGTGTCTGCTTATGATAACGTATCTGCTTACTGGGGCTCTTCTCATGAAGAGACTTTGAAGGAGGCAAAAAAATATCCCTGGGTTTCGGGCATTTTCGTGTGGTCGGGTTTTGACTTTATCGGCGAACCGGTGCCTTATCCCTGGCCGGCGAGGAGCAGTTACTATGGGATCATTGATCTGGCAGGTTTTCCGAAGGACAGTTACTGGCTTTATCAGTCCGAGTGGACTGCTAAGCCGGTATTGCATTTGTTCCCGGATTGGAATGGGCATACCGGAGAGGTAAAAGATGTGTGGGTTTATTATAGTCAGGCCGATGAGGTCGAGTTATATCTGAATGACAGCAGTCTTGGGGTTCGCCGTAAAGAGGGTGATGCGATGCATGTGTGGTGGAGGGTGAATTGGCGTCCGGGGGTATTGAAGGCCGTTTCAAGAAAGGCGGGGAAGGTCGTGTTGACGGAGAAGGTAGAGACATCCGGGGATGCGGCGCGTATCCAGCTGGCTGCTGACCGAAGAGTGATGAGCGGAGATGGAAAAGACCTCGTGTTTGTGACGATCCGTATAACAGATGCGGCTGGAAGATTTGTTTCCGACGCGGCTGATGCAGTCAGGGTGGATGTCAGCGGAGCTGGTCGTCTGGCGGCTATGGACAATGGATATCAGGCGGATCTGAGCGGCTTTCATGCCAATCCGCATAAGACATACAATGGACTTTGTCTGGCCGTCATACAGGCGCAAAAAAAATCCGGAGAAGTCCTCGTCCGGGTTAGCGGACAGGGGCTGCAGCCGGCTGTGTTGAAATTAGAATGCAGATAGAAATAGTAAAATAATCCATCATTATAGTTAAACCTTACATTGTTTTAGCTTTTGTCGGCCTGTACCTTTAATTCATTGTAATGGTTTCTTCTAAACGGTTAAGACATATGAAATGCTTGCTTGCTCTGGGTATTGCTCTGCTTACTTTTTCATCTTCGCGCGCTGGCGTCGGAGACTCTACCTACGACCGTGTCATCACGGAAAGAGCCGGCAGGATCGTTATCTCCCTGGGCTTACCTGATTCTACTTCTTTTTATCGAGTGCGGACGCTGATCGCGGATCAATATCGTGCGTTGAACGTTGTTTATACAGAACGTGACAGTGCGATGAAGCTGCTGAAGGCGGAAAACAAGCTAACCGATTCCGCAAAGAAAAACATCGAACTAGGTGTAGACACAAGAGTGTCTGGCTTACACACCGCTTATCTTACAAAATTATCAAAAGTCCTTTCGCCGGAGCAGGTGGATAAGGTCAAGGATGGCATGACCTACAGCGTGCTGGAAGTGACTTATAAGGCTTACCAGGACGAGTTGCCAGGTCTTACCGAAGAACAAAAGAAATACATTATGGCAGCGCTTGTCGAAGCGCGGGAGCATGCCATGGACGCCGAATCCTCAAAGAAGAAACACGACTGGTTTGGAAAGTACAAAGGTCGTATCAACAACTATCTCTCCACACAGGGCTACGATATGAAAAAGGCCGGAGAGGAATGGCAGAAAAGACGGCAGGCGGCAGCGGGCGGCGCTGACCAGTCGGGAGACAAACAATAGTTGCGGCGTTGTTTTTACTTGTGTATTCTCTATTTTTAACCATCATAATGATTGCGTTTTTCTCCTAAAACTAAATGCCATATGACATTGCAACGATTGGCGAGATACTCCCTCGCACTGCTGCTATTGTTCTTCCAAATCACCTTCCTTTATGCTCAACAAAGGAAGTCGGTATCCGGAAATGTGTTCCACCAGGATACCCATGAGCCCCTGCCGGCGACGACGGTAACGCTGAAGGGGACATCCAAAACAGTGCTCACTGATTCAAAAGGTTACTTTTCCATTGCTGTTCCAGACAGTATCAGCGACCCTGTGCTGACTTTTTCGCATGTTGGCTTTGCCAGTCATGAGCTGCGCGTCGGCACGACGAATACCGGATTGCTTACCGTAAACATGGCGGTCAACAACAAACAGATGGATGATGTGATCGTTGTAGGGTATGGTACCCAAAAGCGGTCAAATGTGTTGGGTTCGGTTGCTGTAGTACAAGGAAAAGCTTTGGAAGATATTCCTGCCATCAATATGTCGACCTCGCTGATCAATACAGTGCCCGGTGTAGGAGTTAGCCAGTCTTCCGGTAAGCCTGGGTCTACGACGACGATCACGATCCGCAATGCAACGACGCTGGCAACAGGCGGAAGCACCTCGCCGTTGTATGTTATCGACGGATTAGTGCCGATTGTAACAAATGGTTTTGGAGTGGACCCTTCGGGCAAGCAGGCTTTTGATCTCCTGGATCCTTCTGAGATCGAGAGCATCACCTTTCTGAAAGATGCATCCGCCAGCATATATGGAGCAAGAGGCGCCAATGGCGTTATTTTGGTAACGACTAAACGCGGACGAGTAGGTAAGCCGAAAGTCGGCTATTCCGGGTC
Organism: Chitinophagales bacterium; assembly: GCA_015654595.1. Taxonomy (GTDB): domain Bacteria; phylum Bacteroidota; class Bacteroidia; order Chitinophagales; family Chitinophagaceae; genus Puia. Next base: position 20,258 of record JAATGQ010000157.1, read on the forward strand.
TTATATCTATGAGAATGCGTCTAAGGTTCCAAAGATGATCGATGCTTACAATCAAGTTTTGTTACTTAATAACTGGGAGCAAAATTATGCACCCAACAATGTCATTGCCACAGACGTCTATACACCAACGGAGCTGGCTTATGTAAAGTCGCATAATTCAACCAATTCCTGGTTCAACCGAAGCTGGTCGCCTGGCTATGCGACTCGTCATAATGTAAATGTCAGCGGTGGTTCAGACAGGATAACGATGTTTGCCGGAGCAAACTATTATAATGAGATCGGGAACCTGCCAAATGATACCCACAAAAAATATGGCATACAGATAGGATCGAATGCTAAGGTGACAGATGACCTGACGGTCGACTTTACCATGAGTTATGATGTAGGCTATAACAATCAGCCAGTGCCCAAGGGGATTACTACTACTGATCAGGCCGACCAGGAAAATGGTTACGTAGGCAGCCTGCTGACTACACCAGGTTTTGTGCCGGAGACGATTGGAGGATTACCCGTCTATTATTCGCCTACCAAGTTCAATCCGATTGCTTTCCAGAACTCCGGCTCCTACGAAAAAGATAATACGGAGACTTTTGCGATCAATCTGGCAGTGAATTATAAAGTGCCTTTTATAAAGGGATTGTCTGTCCGTGGTCAATATGGCCGCAATACTTATAACGATTTATCGAAACAATGGTTTGTTCCTTATAATGCTTATAACTTCTATTCGCCCGGTGCGCACCTGAATAAGTCAGCAGGAAGCGCTGGGGTGCCTACCTCTACACAGAACGTCATCTTTACTGATTCTGTGACGAGCACGACGCATGTCACGAACAGCGATCAGCTGGCAGAGAACTATATGAATTCCAAGAACTGGCAGGCGACGGAAGGAATACAATATGCCAATGTTTTTGGAAAACATAGCATTGATCTTTCTCTCTTTGCCGAGCAGGAACAGACCCTGGGAACTTACCTGATCACTTACCGTCAGACTCAGGTTATTCCGGGAATCGACCAATATTATGCCTATTCCAATACCACCAGCAACTGGTACGATAATACAGATAATACATCGACGGGAAGAGCCAGCTACCTGGGGCGGTTATCTTATAACTATGACAACCGGTATATGATGCAGGCCGTCTTCCGCGATGACGCGTCGCCGAACTTTCCTGTCGAACATCAATGGGGTTTTTTCCCATCGGTGTCTGTGGGTTGGTTGGCTTCGAATGAATCCTGGTGGCAGGATCATTTCAGCGGGATCAACGACTTCAAGGTCCGCCTGAATGTCGGTTTAACAGGTAATGACAATACCTCCGCCTTTACCTGGTCGCGTGTGTATACTTCCTCTCAGCCGGCAGGTTATTTGTTTGGATCTACGGGGCAGTACGGAGCGAACGGTTTAGGAACGAGTACGGTACCAAATCCTTTAATTACATGGGAGCGTTCCCTGATAAAGGATCTGGGTTTTGACGGAACGTTCGGACAGCGCAAATTTCATTTTACGGTTGATCTTTGGTACAGGCACCAGTATGACATGCTGGATCCCCCCACAACTTCAGTCCCCAATACCGTTGGAGCGACATTTGCCAACCAGAACTATGGTATTGAAAATGCCTGGGGCGATGAATTTCAATTTGGCTATAATGCCCATATCAACAAAGACTGGAGCGTATTCGGAACGGTCAACTTTGGATTTTCCATCGCCGGTAATAATAAGATTATCAGGCAGTATTATAACTCCGGAACGGATACAGGCTATAAGTATCCTATCGGTAAGTCGACCGATCTTGGTATTACTGGCTATAAGTCGCTGGGGATTGTCCGGACACAGGACCAGGTCAATGCCTGGTATGCCAAGCATCCGGGCTGGAAGATCAACGGCGACTCTCTTCGTGTAGGAGACCTTAATTACCAGGATGTCAATGGTGACGGGGTTATTGATGGAAATGACGTAACGCAGATCGCCAGACATACAAACGCCATTTTTAACATTGGTTATATTCTGGGAGCGCAATGGAAGTCTTTCAGGATATCGACTAATATTGCGATGGCAGTAGGAGGAAAGAGGGTCTGGAGCAAGGTGGATGTATCGCCGCCAACAAAGGACCTGGCCGGCTTGGCTATGTGGAAGAACTCGTATACGGCAGCTAATCCGAATGCACCGTTACCGGCCATTTATGCGCCGTTTGCCAACCAGGCATCGACATTCTGGTTACGGAGCAGCACTTATCTTTATGTCAACAACCTACAGCTTTCCTATTCACTGCCCTCGGCATTCTTAAGCAGGTACAAGATCCCTGACGCCCGGCTTTACCTGACAGGGATGAATCTATGGAGCATCATCAATCCTACTCCTTACAGGGATCCGCGGTCTTCGGAAATAACAGATTATCCCATTATGCGGACCTGGACATTTGGATTGAACGTGAATTTGTAATCTTTTAAAAAGGAAAAAAATGAAAAAGTTATCTCTATATATAGTTTTAGGGTTGTTAATTACAGCCGGTAACTCCTGCACAAAAGGGATTCTTAAAAAGGTGGACGTAGATGGATTATCCGATCCGCAGGTCTGGGGTGATTCTGCCAATGCGGTATACTATCTTAACAGCTTGTATAACCTGGTTATACCCGTTTGGCCCTGTAACGAGTCTTCTACCACTTATCCCAATTCGACTCATAATACGACCGATTAATCCAATGGCGGAACGGCTGCTATTTTACAGGGTACGCTGACCAATGACGCCATTACCGATTTTTATACTTCTAATTCGACCGGTTTCTGGGCTTATATGAGAAAGGTCAATACCCTGTTTGAAAACATCGATGCGTATGGGCTGACTCCTTCTGTGACGGCCCCGATAAAGGCACAGGCTTCTTTCTTAAGGGCCTATATGTATTTCGACCTGATAAAATTATACGGCGGAGTTCCCTATATTACCAACGTTCAGTATCTGACGGATTCTTTGAATGTACCGCGGAATGCCACTTCTGCCTGTGTCGACAGCCTGGTTAAAGATCTTAATTATGCAGTAGCCAATCTGCCTGCCACCTGGACAGGGACCGAATTTGGCCGGATTACGCGGGGTGCAGCGCTTGCTCTTAAAGCGCGGGTATTGCTGACATGGGCCAGCCCGCAGTTTAATACTAATAATGATGCGAGCCGCTGGCAGACAGCGTACACTGCAGCGAAAAATGCATATGATACTTGCCAGATGGACGGATATGCCTTGTATTCCAACTTCTCCAGAATCTTCCTCGACGCAGGTGTCGCAACAAATCACGAGCCTTTGATATGGAGGGCATTCAATGGGTCGAGCAACTCGGGTCAGTATGAGGGATACGATGCGGTGACGCGTCCTTATTCCCAGTCCGCGGGCAGCGGCGGTTCGACAAATAACCCTACCTGGGGCCTTGTAAGCGCTTTCCCTATGGCGGATGGCACGCCGGTCACCAGCTCTGCCTCTTATGATTCCATTTATTACTGGAAAAACCGCGACCCTCGTTTTTATGCCACTATTGTGTACAACGGTGCTGTCTATGGGTTGGGCGGCATAGGAGGTCGTAAACAATGGACTTACAACGGCATTACGGTCGATAAGAGCAAGCAGTCCACTACAGGTTTTTATTGCAGGAAAAACATAGATACGACAATTACCGCAGCCAATACTACTTATGGTAAAACATTTTGGGTGGAGATGCGCTTTGCGGAAGTGATGCTGATCCTGGCCGAAACAGCAAATATGACGGGCGACCAGGCTACGGCTTATACTATGCTGGAACAGATCCGCAAAAGGGCCGGGATCACGGCTAATGGCGATGGGCTGTATGGTTTACAGGCCGGTATGAGCCAGTCAGAAATGGAGACGGCAATTTTGAATGAGCGCGAGATCGAGTTTGCTTTTGAAGGCAAACGGTATGATGATCTGAGAAGAACAAGAACGTTTGACCAATTAAACGGCACATATCGCCAGCAGATGTATATTTCTATTAAGTCGCCCTATACAGTCAGCGGACTGGAAGGAACCAATTCTACTGGCGGGAATGCGTTTGATACGATCAATGTCAATGGTTCGGATTATACAAAATATTTTAACCATACGATCATTCCCATTTCCGGAGAAAAGCCGATCAACTTCCTGACGACGTATTACGCATACGGTATCCCTTCCAGCAATATTTCAAAGGATCCTAATATGCAACAGACGATTGGCTGGTTGTTCGGATCAGTATCCGGTACTTTTGATCCAACTAAATGATCCTTTATAAAACACGTATAGAATGAAGAACAGACTTTTCTTGTTGATGTCGATGGCTGTCGGTCTGGGTTACTCCGGACAGGTCAAGGCACAGTACCCTGATGTTCCCGATTCCGTCAAGGCCAGGGCAGAGGCTTTATTAAAAGAAACATTCCGGCGGAGCGATTCCTCCTGGAAGGTAGCCTTTCCGATCGTAGATAACGACGCGCGGCATGGCAAGCCCTATATTCCCTGGGCTTCCCGTCCAACCGATCTGCCGCAGTCTTCGCTGAAAGCTTTCCCCGGCGCTGAGGGCGGCGGTATGTACAGCTTTGGCGGTCATGGCGGAAAGGTATTAGTAGTCACCAGTCTCGAAGACACCGGTCCCGGCACGCTGCGTTGGGCCTGTGAACAGGGCGGCGCGCGTATCATCGTTTTCAATGTTGCAGGGATTATCCGGCTGACTTCTCCTATCATCGTCAGGGCGCCTTATGTGACGATCGAAGGGCAGTCTGCTCCCGGTGACGGTATTTGTATCGCAGGCGAATCCTTCTGGGTCAACACCCATGACGTGATCATCCGCTATATGCGTTTCCGCCGCGGGATCACGGATGTCGGCCGTCGGGATGATGCATTGGGCGGAAACCCCGTAGGCAACATCATCATCGATCATACATCTACCGGCTGGGGACTGGACGAAAACTTCTCTATGTATCGCCACATGTATGACCCGATGGACGGTTCCAAGGAAGAAAAACATGGAACGGTAAACATTACGATCCAGAATTGTATCTCTGCTGAATCGCTGGATACCTGGAATCACGCCTTTGGTACTACGATGGGCGGCGAGAATTGTATGCTGGTCCGCAACCTCTGGGCGGATAATACCGGCCGTAATCCTTCGATCGGCTGGAATGGTATCTTCAACTTCGTGAACAATGTGGTGTTCAACTGGCATCATCGTTCGATGGATGGCGGCGATTACACCAGTCTGTTCAATATCATCAATAACTATTTCAAACCAGGTCCCGTTACGCCAAAGAACGAAGCCGTCGGTCATCGGATCATCAAGCCCGAGTCTGGCCGCAGCAAGCTGAAGGATAAATATTTTGGACGCGCGTATGTCAACGGCAATATCATGGAAGGTTATCCTGAAATTACAAAGGACAACTGGGCTGGCGGCGTACAGGTCGAAGAGTTACCCGATGCTGGTCCTTACAAGGATTACATGAAGGTTGATAAGCCTTTCCCTATGGCTCCTGTAAAGATCCTGCCTACAATGGAAGCTTACAACTTTGTATTGACGAATGTAGGCGCTACCTTGCCGCATCGGGATCCTGTCGATACGCGGGTGATCGAGCAGGTACGTACGGGAAAGATAGTTTACAAGGAAGTTAATACCGATACTTTGCCCCAGTTCAAGCATCGTAAATTGCCAAAGGATTCCTATAAAGAGGGGATCGTTACAGAGGTGTATGAAGTAGGCGGTTATCCAGAGTATAAGGGCAAGCCTTATAAGGATAGCGACAATGATGGATTGCCGGATGACTATGAGATCAAACATGGTTTGAATCCAAAGGATCCGACCGATTCTGCTAAACCTGCGGTCAATGGCGGCGGTTATTCCAACATCGAGGTTTGGTTGAACAACCTGGCTCTCAAAGGCGAAAAGCCCGTTAAATAAAAGGTACTCATGCATTCACGTGTATTGTTGCTGTGGGCAGTTTGTTTAGGCCCGCTTGCGTTATCGGCCCAAAAGAAGACAAAGGCGTCAGAGCCTCCTCCGCCGGTTGCGGCGAAAGGCGGTAAGCTGACCTATGCTCCGGATGAAAGGGGCGATCGTATTCCCGATTTTTCTTACAGTGGATATAAAGGCGGATCTGTGCCTATTCCGGATGTTGCTGTTCGCGTCACCGTTCCTCACCAGGACGGTGACGCGACTTTTCGGATACAGGCTGCGCTGGATTATGTCGCCTCGCTGCCTGCAGATGCTTCTGGTATCCGCGGCGCGGTGTTGCTGGAAAAAGGCGTGTATGCGGTAAATGGAAGTCTGTTGCTTCGTCATTCGGGTGTGATCCTGAGAGGCAGCGGGATGGGGGCCGACGGAACAGTATTGCTGGCGACGGGTGAAGACCGTCGGACGTTGATCCGTATTCTGGGTGTCAACGATCGGGTGGTTGATAAGGAAACGGCCATTGCCGATGCGTATGTGCCGGTTGGAGCGATGCATATACATGTTGCAGGCGGCGGTTTTAAGGTTGGGGATCACATATTGGTACACCGGCCATCTACGGCAGAGTGGATCAAATTATTGGGGATGGAGACTTTTGGCGGCGGCGTTTCGGCGTTGGGCTGGAAGCCGGGACAGCGTGATCTGCGTTGGGATAGGATAGTGACGGCTGTTGCCGGGGATGAGTTGACCTTAGACGCGCCATTGACGACATCCTTGGATACCGCTTATGGCGGCGGGTTGGTTGCAAAATACCGGTGGGCTGGCCGGATAGAGGAAGTGGGTGTAGAGAATTTGCGCTGCAAATCCGTGTATGATCTTTCCAATCCAAAGGATGAGGCGCATAGCTGGATGGCGATCACGATGGAGAATGTAACGGACGCATGGGTACGCCAGGTGGTTGTCGAACATTTTGCCGGCAGTGCGGTTCTCGTATTGGAGACGGGTAACCGCATCACGGTCGAGGACGCCAAGTATCTGGCTCCTGTATCGGAGATTGGCGGGCAACGTCGCAATGCGTTTTATACCGCTGGGGGGCAGACCCTTTTTCAGCGCTTGTATTCCGAAAGGGCTTTTCATGATTTCTCGGTGGGCTATTGTGCTCCGGGACCGAATGCGTTTGTACAGTGTCAGTCCTATTATTCCTATAGTCTTAGCGGCGCGGTCGACAGCTGGGCGTCGGGTATTCTTTTCGATGTGGTGAATATCGACGGGCAGGTGTTGAGTTATGCTAACAGGGAGCAGGATGCACAAGGCGCGGGCTGGTGCGGCGCCAACAGCGTTTTCTGGAATTGTACTGCCGCAAGGATCAATTGTTATCGTCCGCCAGGAGCGGAGAACTGGGCGTTTGGCTCCTGGGCGCAGTTTGGCGGAGACGGCTATTGGGCAGAGTCCAATGAGACGATCCAGCCTCGTAGTTTTTATTATACACAATTGGCTGAACGTGTCGGCGCAGAGGCGGCGGCGCGTGGTCAGATATTGCCGATGGAGTCCGAGGCTTCGAGCAGTCCAACGGTAGAACAGGCGCAAGCCTTGATTGCGCAGTCGCATCAGCCAAGGGTTTCGATGTCGGAATGGATCGATCAGTCAGCCGTTAGGCATCCTATACCGACGAGCGTTGGGACGGCCCCTTCGATCGACCGGGTCGGCGTTAGCACTCCAAAAGCAGTAGTTAAAGCGCCGGCCATGGCGGTAGAAAATGGCTGGCTCGTTCGCGGACATCAGGTGTTGTCCGGGGCACGTCATTATGAACCCTGGTGGATGGGCTCCGTCAGACCTTATGGTGTGGCCGAAGCAAAACCGGCGGTGACACGTTATGTGCCGGGACGGGTAGGGCTTGGGCTGACGGATGACCTGGATTCCCTTACGGAGCAGATGAAAAGACGTGGGGCTGTGGCGCTTGATCATAACTATGGACTGTGGTATGATCGTCGTCGTGATGATCACGAACGGATACGACGTCTGGATGGCGATGTCTGGCCCCCTTTCTACGAGCTGCCTTTTAAGCGGAGCGGCAAGGACACTGCCTGGGATGGACTTAGCAAATACGATCTGACGAAATATAACCCTTACTACTGGAAAAGGCTGAGGCAGTTTGCCGATCTTGCAGACAGTAAGGGTCTGGTGTTGATCCATCAGAATTATTTCCAGCATAATATTATCGAAGCCGGCGCCCACTACGCCGATTTCCCCTGGCGTCCGGCGAACAATATCAATCATACCGGTTTCCCCGAGCCACCGCCCTATGCAGGAGACAAGCGGATCTTTATGGCGGATCAGTTCTATGATACAAGCCATCCCGTACGGCATGATCTGCATCGCGCTTTTATCCGGCAGTGCCTGGATAACTTTTCACAGAACACAGGCGTCATTCAGCTGATCGGCGCCGAGTTTACAGGGCCGTTGCATTTTGTACAGTTTTGGATCGACAATATCCATCAGTGGGAATTAGAGAAGGGACGCAAGGAAGTGATCGGATTGAGCGTAACAAAGGATGTACAGGATGCGATCCTGAATGACCCGTCTCGCGCGGCTGTGGTGGATGTGATCGATATCCGCTACTGGTACTATCAGCAGGATGGCAAGGCGTATGCGCCAAAGGGCGGGTTGAGTCTTGCCCCGAGGCAGCACGAACGGCTGTTGAAGCCAAAGCGGCCTTCTTTCGAACAGGTATACCGGGCGGTGAGCGAATATAGAGTAAAGTATCCCGAAAAGGCGGTGATCTATTCTGCCGAGGGCTGTGATAATTTCGGATGGGCGGTATTCATGGGCGGCGGTTCGCTGGCTAATATCCCCGATGTGAAGGAGCCCGGTTTTCTGGCTGCGGCGGCTGGGATGAAGCCGTATGCAGAACCTATTGCAAAGGGGACTTATGTATTGAGCGGCATTCGCGGAGCGATTGTTTATGCAGATGGGTCGGCGGCGTTCACCTTGCCCAAGGGTAAATATAAAACACATCGGATCAGTCCGTCGGATGGGGCGACGATAAAGGGCGCCAATGCAAAGGGGGCAATGGTTTACTGGCTTGACGGAAAGGTTGAGTTTCCGGAAGTGTTGAGCGGTTCCTCCGCCGCTTTGCCGGCTATCAAAGTTTCACCCGACGGCCATTTCTTTACGGTAAAGGGTGCGCCTTTCTTTTGGCTTGGAGATACAGGCTGGCTGCTGCTGACAAAATTGAATAAGCAAGAGACCGACCGATACCTGGCAGACAGGCAAGCACAGGGATTCAACGTGATCCAGGTGATGGTCGTACACGGTCTTTCGGATGCGGATGTCGACGGCGATTCTGCCCTGATCAATAAAAATATTTCTACGCCGGCTATTGCTTCCGGGTATTGGAAGCAGCTGGACTATGTGGTGGCAAAGGCGGAAGAGAAAGGTTTGTATATCGCGTTGGTGCCGATCTGGGGAAGCGTTGTCAAACAACTAAAGGCAAAACCCGAACAAGTGAAACCCTATATAACTTTTTTGGCGGAGCGTTACAGGAGTCATTCCAATATCATCTGGATGAATGGCGGAGATATACAAGGGGCCGATTATACCGATGTCTGGAATTTCATCGGCGTCACGCTGCGGAGTGAAGATCCGGCGCACCTGATCACTTATCACCCGCGTGGCCGTACTTCTTCTTCCTTTTGGTTCGAACAGCAGTCCTGGCTGGACTTCAACAGCGTTCAGTCTGGTCATCGCAACTATGCGCAGGATACGAGTGCGGGAGATGTACACTATGGAGAAGACAACTGGAAATATATCGTTTCCGACTATTACAAAAAACCAACCCGGCCCGTACTGGATGCAGAGCCTTCTTATGAAGGCATACCTTATGGCTTGCACGATACGAGCCTGCCGAGGTGGAATGCCGCTGATGTCCGTCGTTATGCTTATTGGAGCGTGTTCGCGGGCGGCTGCGGATTTACGTATGGGAATAACTCCGTCATGCAGTTCCTCCGTCCTACGGATAAGGGTTCGGCCTATGGCGCAAAAGATCCCTGGTTTAATGCAGTCTATGATCCGGGCGCCAGACAGATGGTCTATCTGAAAAAACTGATGTTGTCGAGATCTTATTTTGATCGGGTACCGGATTCCTCTTTGGCTGTTGGTACGGGGGAGAGGCATGACCGGGTGCTCGCGACAAGAGGAAAGGATTATGCTTTTTTATATACCTATACCGGCAAGCCGTTTCGGGTTAATCCCGCTTCTCTTGGAGCGGAGAAGCTAAAAGCTTCCTGGTATAACCCAAGGAATGGAGAGTGGAAAGAGATTGGCGTTGTTTCCGGGAAAAAAGAAATGGAGTATACCCCTGAGGAGGGTAATGACTGGGTGCTGGTATTGGACAAAATATAAACATGATGCGGACTTCGCCTTTTATATTGGTTTCACTGTTGTTGCTGGCTTCCTGTACAGGTTCGAGGAAGATGTACCTGTTCACGTCTTTTCGTGAGCCGGCTACCGATGGGCTATACTTTTTAGCAAGCAAGGATGGAAAGCATTGGGAGGATCTGGGTGGTTCTTTTTTGAAACCGGAGGTGGGCGAAAAGAAGCTGATGCGTGATCCGTCGATGGCGCAGGGACCGGACGGCGTTTATCATTTGGTCTGGACCTGTGGCTGGACGGGAGATAAAGGGTTCGGATATGCTTCTTCAAAGGACCTGGTGCACTGGAGCGAACAGCAGCGGATACCGATCATGGAACAGGAGCCGGATGCGGTCAATGTATGGGCGCCGGAGATCTTTTACGAAAAGGACAGCGCGCAGTTCCTGATCGTTTGGGCGACGACAATCCCTTTCCGTTTTGCAAAAGGAATGGAAGACGAGAAGAACAACCACCGGTTATACTGTACGACAACAAAAGATTTCAAGACCTTTTCGTCAGCCCGTTTGTTTTACGATCCTGGTTATAGCGTGATCGATGCGATGATCGTACAAAGAGGGGAGCATGATTTTGTATTGGTCTTTAAAGACAACACAAGATTACAGCGTAATGTCAAGGTAGCGTTTGGGGCGAACGCTTCGGGGCCCTGGCATGACGACAGTAAAGGGTTTACAAAGGAGTATACAGAAGGCCCAGCCGTGGCGATTATCGGGGGTAAGGGCGAGTATCATATAGGAGCTGAATATTATATCTACTTCGACAGCTACAGAGATAAAAAATATGGCGCAGTGAAGACGAGTGATTTTAAAACGTTTAACGATGTGAGTGATTCAGTATCAGTACCTTCGCTCCACAAACATGGAACGGTCCTGATGACGGATCTCCGTACTGTTAAACGCTTAAAAAAGAGAAAACATGAACAACAAGAGACGTCAATTCATTAAAACGGCTGCAATCGGTGGAGTATTGGCTGGTACGCTGCCCAGGGTATTGGCTGCTGCGCCTCCGGCTTCGAAGGATGCAGCTTCAGGAAAGAAGAATAAGATCAAACTGCTAAAGGATGACATCATTCTTTTCCAGGGTGATTCTATTACCGATGCGCATCGCAAGAGAGAAGAAAAAGAGGCTAATCTGCAAATGGGGATGGGCCTCAGCTACCCCGCGCACGCCTCCGCAGAACTCTTATGCCAGCACCCCGGGATGAATTTCAAATTTTATGATCGCGGGGTCAGCGGAAATAAAGTTTACCAGTTGGCCGAGCGTTGGGATGCAGATTGTCTTGACCTCAAGCCGACGGTGTTGAGTATCCTTGTTGGCGTGAATGATTTCTGGCATACGCTGGTCAATGACTATAAGGGAACGATCCAAACCTACCGCGATGACTACAAGGCTTTGCTCGATCGCACGAAGAAGACTTTGCCGGATGTGCGGCTGATCATTGGTCAGCCTTATGCGGTGAAAGGCGTCAAGTCGGTGGATGATAAATGGTTTCCTGGCTTTTTAGACTACCAGGCGGCAGCGAAAGAAATTGCCGGGCAATACGGCGCCGTCTTTATTCCTTACCAGGAAGTTTATGATAAAGCACAACAGAAGGCCCCCGGTTCATACTGGACGGCTGACGGGGTGCATCCCAATCTGGCGGGCGCAAGGCTGATGGCCGATGCGTGGCTGGATGCCGTGACTGTTTAATTTAATGATCATGTATAGGTCTGCGTTTTATATTGTTATTCTCTTATCCTTTTCTTATTTGGCTGTCAGAGCACAGGGAGAAGGAGCACATTACAGTGGTTCAACATTATCGAACGTAGACTATTCCCATGGCCGGTTGACGCCGGCCGTGGGAATTCATAATATCCAGGTATTCCGGGCGAACAGGGAGCATCCTGCGCTGGCCGACGACTCCGGCTGGACCTACAACCATGCGCCGATGCTGGCGTATTGGAATAACACCTTTTATTTAGAATATCTTAGCGACCCGGTTGGCGAAAGTGTCCCTCCGGGCCAAACCCTTTTGATGACTTCGAAGGACGGCGTAAGCTGGTCAAAGAAACCGGCTGTACTATTCCCTCCTTACCGTATTCCTGATGGAACAACGAAAGAAGGCCATCCTGGTGTGGCGCAAAACCTCTTTGCGGTGATGCACCAACGGATGGGCTTTTATGTATCGAAGCGTCATCATCTGCTTGCGCTTGGCTTTTATGGGATTTGTCTTGATCCGCATGACGATCCCAACGATGGAAAGGGTATCGGCCGGGTTGTCCGGGAGATCCATGCAGACGGCAGTTTTGGACCCATCTATTTTATACATTATAATCCTGCCTGGAACGCTTCCAATACCTCCTATCCCTTTTATACTTCGAGCAAGGACAAAGGGTTTGTCGCCGACTGCAATGAATTGATGGCGACGCCGCTGATGATGATGCAGTGGGTAGAAGAGACGGATAGGAAAGATCCGCTGATCCCTTTACACAAAGACTACAAAGCTTTTAATTACTATCATTTACCGGATGGACGCGTAGTCGGCTGGTGGAAGAATGCGCTGACGGGTATCAGCAAGGACGAGGGACGTACCTGGTCGCCGGTGATGCGGGCTCCGCATTTTGTCAATAGCAATGCAAAGATCTGGGGGCAGCGGACTTCCGACGGAAAATATGCGACGGTCTATAATCCTTCCGAGTTCCGATGGCCGCTGGCCATCTCCGTTAGCCCGGATGGATTGGACTATACCAACCTTTTGCTGGTACAGGGCGAGATCTCGCCGGCCCGCTATGGCGGCAACTATAAAAGCTATGGGCCGCAATACACAAGGGGGATTGAAGAAGGAAACGGTCTTCCGCCGGATGGCAAACTGTGGGTGACCTACAGTATGAACAAGGAAGATATCTGGGTGGCGTCGATCTCCGTGCCGGTGGTGGATAGCGTGACCGCTGATGTGGATGACAGCTTTATATCCGCCGCGGCTGGCGTTAATGCGGCGGGGCCTGCTGCTGGCGCTGGTATGACCGGGCTTGCTGCCGGCCAGCTGGCGATGTGGAATATCTACAGTCCCTTGTGGGCGCCGGTGGGTTTGACCGCTGACAAAGGCCTGGTGTTAAAGGACGCAGACCCCTATGACTTTGCAAAGGTAGAGCGGGTCGTGCCGGCAGCGGGGAAGATGCAGGCTGAGTTCAAGGTGACACCGGGACAGTCCGATCATGGCAGCCTGGAGATTGAATTTCAGGATGAACAGAACGAGGCTGCTGCCCGATTTTCTTTTCAACCCGATGGGACCTTTATGTCGAAGGCTGGCGCTCGTATGAAAAAGATCATGAGTTATCATGCGGATAGCGCTTATGTGGTCAGGGTCAGCCTGAACGTAGATACCAGGATGTATACCGTCAATGTCAATGGAAAGGATCTGTTGACGCAGCTGTTCTTTCAACCCGTGGCGCATTTCCATCATATCGTCTTCCGTACCGGAGAAGCACGTCATTTTCCAACGGCCGAATCGCCTGCTGAGGCGGACAAGGATCTGCCGGGCGCAGGGGATAAGGTTCCCGAGGCGGTCTATAACATCGAATACCTGAAAACCAAGAAAGGATAATATGCGTAAAGCTCGGACAATATTGATGATTGGTTTGGCGATGATGCTGTCAGCGGTTGTTTGGGGTTGGAAAGAGCGAAGTTCTTCGTGGCTAAGGCGCGGA
>JAATGQ010000108.1 GCA_015654595.1 Chitinophagales bacterium
AGCGTTGGGGACAAAAGCGCCTTTGGTAGATTCATAGTTCAGATGGGCCTGTCGTACTTGCTGCTGGTAGACGGCCTGTGTTGGATTGCTCTTTAATGCCGCGGTGATGGCATCCTGGAGCGAAGCGATCACGATGGTATCTCCGCCGGACTGGGCAAAGACCTGCCCGCCAATCCATAGAGAAAGACACCAGATAAGAAATGCTTTCATAATTGATCCTTTAGAATTTAGGGTTAAACGCGATCCCGATCACAAATTGAACCCCTTTTTGCGAAACCGACGCGATCGGCGTCGGCTTGTCGCCGCCGATCCGGGAGTTGATAATATACCAGCCGTGAGAATCGGCATTGCTATATACTTCATATTTCTGTTTTAAACTATACCCTATTCCGGCCAGTACCCTCCAGTGCTGCTGGAATTTATATTCGTAGTTGAATATAAAAGCCAGCTTTTGATTACGCAAATACGTTCCGGAATCTTTGGCAGCCGTCAGCTCATAGCTGGAAAAAGATTGTTTTAATTCAGCACTGATCGCATGATGGGCGGAGAACTGCCGGGTCAGTTTTGGATGATAAGGCAAAAGACCCGATAACTTCCAGCGGTCCTCCTCCTTCGACATATACATAAGAACGATAGCGGGGATCAGCTGATTGCCATAGAACTGATTTCTATATTCCACTCCATAGCCCAGACTGAACCGGTAGGATATCTTTGTGATCCAGGTAAGGCCTGCCCTTTGACGGATAGCCCGGGAATCCAGGTTCTTAAAGTCCGAATATAATCCGATATCGCCGGAGATGATCAGAGAATGTTTTTCGCTTATTTTCTTTGTCCAGCTAAGCCCCGCAGACAAACCCCGGGCTCTGGCGCCATAAAGTGCAGGAAAATTGCTGAAATGCTCGTTGATAAAAATTATATTGCCGGAAAGCAGGGAATGTTTTTGATGCCAAAGCGGCGACCAGGCCCTGAGATCAAGCGTAGTTACGTGCCCGATAGTATCGCCATATCCCGCCTTCTGGCTGTTGAAGCTAAGCTCGGCGCCGGGTTGGAATTGTGCCGAGGCCCGGAAAGATATGAAAAGGATGATCAGACAGGTTACTTTTTTCATCAGGGCAAAGCTACTCATTGCCGAAGCTTCGTTTTACATCTTTGCGTCGAACAGGACATATTGGGGAGTGAAATGACAGCATTTGTATACTATCGTTCCATCCATTGAAGGAACTCTGTAGCCTTCAGCTTACTGATAATGATGTTTTCGGGTGTCGGGCAGCTCAACCGCAGAAAAAGCCGCCGGTTAAAGTAATATTCCACGTTCTGTATCACATCCCGGTTCACAATGAACTGCCGGTTTACCCGGAAGAAACGCTGGTTGTCGAGCATGGTTTCCAGCTGTTCCATATTGTATTGCGCGGCATATTTATGCTCCGTCTTTGTTACCAGGTTGACAAGGCCGTTGGCGGCATGTACAAAAGCAAGATCATCCGTTTTCAGGGGGATGATCTTTTCTCTGACATAGACCAGCAATGTCCGTTTAAAGGCCGGATCCAGCTGGCCGGTCAGACTGGCCAGCGCCGTGCTGTAGGCCCCTGGGCCCGGCTCGAAGATCTGCTGCATACGCCGGTATTTCTCCAGGCTCTGCGCCAACCGGTCTTCATCGATCGGCTTTAACAGATAATCGATGCCATTGGTATCAAAGGCCTGTATCGCATATTCATCAAAAGCGGTGCAAAAGATAACGGGCGCCTTGACGTCTACCATCTTATAGATATCGAAGCTCAGTCCGTCGGCCAGTTGTATGTCGGAAAAGATGAGATCAGGCGTCGGATGGCTGTTCAACCACTGTACAGCGGCTTTTACTGAGGCAAGGATATCCAGGACGGTGATCGAATCATCGAGCCCTTCCACCAGCTGCCTCAACTCCTTGGCTGTCTTGATCTCGTCCTCTATGATCAGAATGTTCATTGATAGTTGCTTTTGCTTCTTTCAACAACCGTCAGCCTGTCCTGGTAAAGCAGAGGAACCGTCACGATAAACAATCCCTCCTGCTGAACGACGTCGATCCTGCCTCCGCTCAATAAGGTGTAGCGGTCATTGATATTCTTCAATCCTTTTCCATGGCTTTCCTCGGTAGACAACTTGGGTTGATAACTGTTGGCTACGACCAGGCTGCCCTCTTGGGTGTATACGCGGAGCCGCAAAGGCTCGTCCGAAGATACTACATTGTGTTTCAGTGCATTCTCGACCAGTATCTGAAGCGTTAATGCAGGCATATAATATTGCATATAACGCTCTTCGATCGCTATTTCCACCTGCAGTGCGTCTTCATATCTTTCCTGGAGGATATACAGATACGATCTCAGAAAGGTCAGTTCGGAGCCGACCTGTACTTTTTGAGAATCGCTTAACGTCAGCAGATAACGATAAACGTTAGCCAACTGCATGACATAGGCCTTTGTTTCCTGGTCGGGGGCGATGGTCCGGAGCGTACTCAGCGAATTGAATAGAAAATGCGGGCTGATCTGCTGTTGCAGGGAAAACAGCTGGGCCTTGAGTTGGTCCTGTTTGAGGTATTCATTCTCCAGTTTGGACTGCTGCAGCTGCAGGTGAAGCTGGTAATAATAGACGATGATATAGCAAAAGAAGCTGCCGACAAAATTGCGGAAGATATTGACCAGTAAGATCTGGGGTTGACTGAGTGATGTATAGGGCGACCATACCGGAAGATCCTGCCAGCTGAAGAGACGGGCAATAAACAAGCTGACGAATGTAGCAGCAGCAATGCTGACAAAGCCTTTTAGCTTTTTATTTTGTTTAAAGGATAGCGGAAAAGGATAGAGCAGAAAAAAATGATGGATAAACCAGCTGCTCAGGAATCGCACGAACATCTGCCAGCTGGCAAGGATATAATAACCTATATCCAGCCGGATCAGCCAGGGAATACTGACCAACAGTCCCGTAAACACCGAAAAGATGATCCCCGATCGTATATTATAGGCCCTAAACATGCGTAAAGATGCCCCAATTTGAGAAGAATCCCGGGAAAAATCAATTCAATGATCCAAATATCGGGGTGAAATGGACCAATTTGATGTTTGCCGGGGAGAGAAATGGGCAGCCTTTTGGGCAAAAGTAAGGCAGCCCATTTCTTGCTTATGTCCAGCAAAGCAAAGCTTTGCCGGGGGCCTGATCAGGAATTCAGGCTATACCAGTCGTACGCTTTTTCGCGTAAAAGCATCAGAAATGTAGAGATCGCTTTCATAATTGTGGTTTTGACGTGATACGGCGGGTAGGCGGGGTATAACTAAGTCGGGCACTAAGCCTTGCGGAGCTGAAGAAGATCATGGGATTTGATCCAGAGCGTCAGACCTGCGATTGATGCGGCAACGAGTGAGTAAGCGATCCAGAACTGGCCTTGCAGATAGAAAGAAGCGCTGAAGAAATAAGCAACCACGATAGCAGACAAAGTGATGATGCTGAATAAAGTTTTCATTGCGGGTACGTTTAGAAATTAAGGACTATGATGTTAATTGTTATGCGCTATTGGGAGTGGCTCATAGTCATTGGAACGCGGTATTCCGAAGGATGCAGGGACCAACAAAGGTAAAAACTGAAAACGGGTAATTCGTGGAGATTGGGTACGTTGCTGTAAGGGAGGTGATTTTTCGGAGGAGGAGATTGAATTCCGATTTGATGATGCAAACATAGTCTCCAGTTTTGAATTGTGCAAGTTTTTCCCTCAATTTTTTGAAGAAATTTGCAGGCGCATCTTTTGCTTAGCATTATTTACCATCGGAAATCGCACAAAAGTATGGAAACATATTCCCGTAAACTGGAAGTAGTCAACAGTTTAATCCATGGCCTCGGCTTATTGTTTGGTATCAGCGGCATCCCTGTACTGGCGGGCATTGCAACATCGCATCACAACACGCCCGGCATCATCGGCTGCGGCGTTTATGGCTTTTGTTTCCTGCTGACCTTTGGCAGCAGCACCATCTACCACATCGCGCAGGAGCCAGCTACTAAACGGATATTCAAGATCTTCGACCATATCAGTATTTATTTTTTCATATCGGGTACGTATACGCCCTTCCTACTGGTATACATGTATAACTCTTTTGGCATTTCACTCTTGTGCGTGCTTTGGGGACTAACGGTGATCGGCATCTTCTTTAAGCTGAAGTTCACCGGCAGATTTGAGATCGTCTCCACCATCATCTATCTGGCTATGGGCTGGATCATGATCGTCGGCGGGCGGCGCTTCTTTGATGTACTGCCTCATCCTGTTGTTGTATTTATCTGTATCGGCTGCGGGTTGTACACTCTTGGTGTTTTCTTCTACCTCTGGGACAAATACACGTATACACATGCCGTTTGGCACGTATTCGTGCTGGCTGCGGCCCTTTCTCATTATGTAGGGGTTTTGCTGGCGATCTGATGCAAACTTGCTTTTTCCACGGGAATTGCGCATTCCTTATTCTTTTCTTATCTTGGGGCATGCCTACCACCACTAAAAAATTCGTAACCTGGGGACTACTGTTGATTGCCGGAATCATCTTTGTTGGCATTGGGATCCTGGCTTTTATCAATCCGCTGAGCAGTTATGTAAAGCTGACAAAATTTGCCGGTATCGCTTTGTTGTTGAACGGAGGGTTATTACTGACCATAGTGATCATTGGCGCTTCCAGTCCCCGGGCAAAGGAACCTGGCCGAACGCGGGAACGTAACTGGATGCAAACCGAAAGCGTCTTTCACCTTTTCTTTGGTATCCTGTTTTTACTCAATCCGCTGCTTGCCTTTCTGGGTCTCCCTTATTTTATCGGCAGCTGGATGTTTTGCGTGGGTGTGGTAAAGATCCTGGCTTCGCTTTCCTGCCGCACCTTTATAAAAGGCTGGGCTTTTATCCTGCTGGCGGGAAGTCTTTCCACCATTTTTGGCTGTATGCTGCTCTTCAGCTCTTTTGCCCGGGCAACCAGCATTACCCTGCTGATCGGTACGTTTGGGCTGATCATGGGCTCGCTGTATATTTTTGACGCGCTCCGGCTCCGGAATCGTTCGGAAACCCTGGATATGTTATTATAAAGTTTTTCAAATTAAAAAACTTGCTATAAGTCTTATTTTTGGTGCGAAAATCACCAAAATAAAGGCAATGGGGCAATCGTTCTTCCGGCTGATGGTTTTGCCGGTGGTGATGCTGCTAAGCATCACTTCCTATGCGCAACAACCCGACAGCACAAAACCAGAACCCGTAAAACAGCATACGGTCAAACTGGATTCGCTAAAAACTACGACCAAAAAGAAACAGGAATTTTACAAGCAGACCTTTAAAAGGGTACGGCGTAAATTTGATTCGACGCTTTTTACCAATGTGGATGTGCCCACCACGTCCGATTATGCGGAAGACCTCGAACGGGTCTATCTGCTGCTCAATCACGTGCCCATCGTTACCGAAACCTTTGTTCACCTGGCAGAAATAGACACTGAGCTGGACGAGGAAGACTCCGCGCTGGATATCCTGAAAGCCAGGATGTCGCAGAACGATCGTACGTTCAATGTCCGGAACCTGCAGATGTTCAACACCCTCCTGGACGAACTATCGGAAAATGTCAAGTCCTACAGTCACTATCTCAATCATTATGATACGGCCCTGGACGGCATCCGTAAAGAGATTGCCGCCCTGAGAAAAGACACCCTGATGCTGCATATCTTCAGGGATTCGGCTTTAAAAGACACGTTTCAGCTGCAATTGGATCAGCTGAAATCCAAATGGCGGCAGGCAGACAGCCTGATTGCGCTCAATGGCCAGGAGATCAACGCGCTGAAATCGGAAGCCTCCTCCCATGCCATTTCCATCCAGGACTTAGGATACCGGGTCGACCAGGAGTTAAAGGCGGTCGGCTCGAAAGCCTTCGGCAAGGAAAGACGCTATCTCTGGGAACCGCGCTCACCAGGTAGCAGAGCCTATAGCGCTAATAACATGAAGGCGTCCGTGGATAGCGAGCAGGCGCTTGCCCGTTATTATTTTACCAATACGAGGCACAAGAGGGTCTGGATCTTTCTCATCGGCCTTCTCTTCTTTTTCTGGATCGCCTATAACTATCGATCCCTTCGCCGCCGCGGCAAGCTGGCTTCGCTAGACAGCTTCCAGTTTGGTTTTATTAAGCCTTTGCCTTTTTCCGGAACCCTGGTCTTTATGCTTTCCCTGGCGCCCCTCTTCGATCTTCACGCGCCGGCGATCTATATAGAATCGATCGAATTCGTGCTGATGATCGTGCTCACCTTTATCCTTCACAAGCGGCTGCCCCGGCTTTTATTTTATGGCTGGTGCATCCTTTTGTTGTTATTCCTGCTGCTGCCGATCGTTCGGATATTGGGACTGCCATTAAGCATGGAGCGCTGGGCGATGTTGTTTATCGACATCGCTTCGCTCGGCGCCGGGCTTTACTTCCTGGTCAAAGGGAAACTAAAGGGACAGCGAAAGATCTTTCATGCCATCATCATTCTATACAGCCTGTTAAACGCACTGGCGATCTGGTGCAATCTTTTTGGGCGGGTGACGCTGGCGCAGATCCTCAGCTCGACTGCAGTCTATGCTGTTGCGCAGACGGTCAGCGTCGCCGTATTTATCCGGCTGGTTATCGAGTCTTTTCTGTTGCAGATCCAGGCAAGCCGTGTCCGGAAGGACTATCCGGATGGATTTGATCTGGGCGCTGTGTCAAAGTCCATCTACCGCTTTGCCTTGACTCTCGCCATCCTGCTCTGGCTGATCGTCTTTACGACCAACCTCAACCTCTTCGATAGCATCAACGACCTGCTATACGCCCTTTTCACGACGCCAAGGGAGATCGGAAGCTTTTCCTTTACACTGGGCGGCCTGGTGCTGTTCCTGGGTATCATCTGGCTGGCGAACTTCCTGCAGCGTTATATCGCCTATTTCTTTGGAGATACGGGTGACGATGCAGCCCTCGACGATCGTGGACAGCGTTCCCGGCTCCTGGTCACGAGGCTGGTCCTTTTGATCGGCGGATTCCTGCTGGCGGTTGCCGCATCCGGTCTTTCTGTCGATCGGATAACCGTCATCCTTGGCGCCCTCGGTGTCGGCGTTGGTCTGGGCTTACAAAATATCGTCAACAACTTTGTCTCGGGTATCATCCTGATCTTCGACCGGCCTGTCCGTATCGGTGATACCGTTGAAGTCGGGGACAAACGCGGGCGGGTAAAGGAGATTGGTATCCGCAGCAGCACCCTGCTGACCGAAGAAGGCGCCGAGGTGATCATCCCCAATGGCGATGTATTGTCCAACCATATCGTCAACTGGACGCTCAGTAATAATCACGTTCGGATCGCATTGGCCTTTACCATCGAAAAGCCTGCTAAGCCGGAAATGCTGCAGCCCGACGAGATCAAAGACGTTGTAAAGAAGAACGCCAATATCCTCGATCGCCGGGAACCAGAGGTATTGCTCAATACGATCAGTTCAAAATCCATCGAAATAAAGATCTTCTTCTGGATCAAGGATATTACCCGGACGACGTATACATCCGGGGAGATAAGGACCGATGTGTACCGGTATCTGGATTCGAAAGGGATTAACGTCTCCTGAGGAAGCGCCGGCCCGCCAGGCTTCGACGAAATCGTTGGCCCGCCTGGCTTCGAAAAATTTTGAGCCCCCAATAGGGGGCTCAAAATTTTTATCAAAAAAATAAAGCCTCCCATGCGGGAGGCTTTATTTTTTTGAAGCTATAATTGTTTTAGTGGTCCTTATCGACGTTGTTAAACTTGTTCGTATAAAGATCAACCTTGTCTTTCGCAGTGCTGCGTTGTTCGTAGATACTGATCAGCAGATCATACGCATCCTTGAGCGCGCCCTTCTCTTCCTGCTTCAGCTTACCCTTGCTGCCCAGGTCCTTGTCAACCTGCTCGAAGTAAGGGATAGCTTCGTCGAACTTCTTGGTAGCAGCAACGCGAAGGTCAGCTCTCTTCTTGACGTCTTCAGGCCCTTTGCCGGGGATCTTCTTGGTCTGAGCTTGCAGGTCAACACCCTGGTTGTAGGAGATCTGACCCAGAACCAGTGCTGCCTGGGGATAGTCGGGTTGAATTTCAAGACATTTCTTCAGCATTTCCTGCGCTTTGGCGGTCAGCGCCTCGTAATTGGCGGGACGATGTCCGCTGGTGGTATCGGAAGCATACTGATACAATTCCAGGCCATAGTTAAAGAAGAACAGGTGGTTCTTGGTGAACTTGGTGGTGATCTCGTCGTATTTGGCAAAAAGAGAGTCTTTGTTACCGCTGGCACGGGCGTTATCCAGTTCCATTTCCGGCCAGAAAAGATCGTCAGGGAACTGAGCCTTTCCAAGCGCAAGGTAGTGGTTGGTCTGCGCTGCGTCTTTCTTATTGTTGTAATAGTCAACCAGCCATTTGTAGATATCGATCATATTGGTGCCGCTGATCGCATGGATCTTGGCATCAGCAATACGGCCATAGTAGACAGCAGCGGAATCCTTCTTGCCTGCCTTCTCTGCGGAGATACCGGCGTACAAGGTGGAAGTCGTGTCCAGGGGCAATTTGAGCCAGCCTCTGTCATTCATATAAGTGCTGGTCCGGATAGCGCCGCTGAAGCTGTTGTAAGCGGAATCATAATGGCCTGTATTGTACTGAGAAGCGCCTGCCTGGAAGAAACCGCTGTAGATATCCTGAACGGTCTTGAAGTTTTCAAGCTTCAGCAGCATGAGGGGTTTGTCCTTCTCATCCGTATCGTAATATTTCTTCAATGCTTCAAAAGCCGTCTCCCGAGCATCGGGATATTGTCCCTTCAGCTGATCGTTGTTGGCGATAGCATCATAGATCTTCATTTTGTAAAACCAGGCTTCCGCGTTCTTCGCTCCCTTATCGGTAGCTACGACCTTGTCGATCTCGGTCTTGGCATCGGCAATCTTATTGGACTTTAAGAGATCTTTTGCCTTATCCAGGCTTTGGGCAAACAAGCCCATGCCTAAAAGGGCAAGGCCTCCAGTCAGGAAGAGTCTTCTCATTTGTTTAATATTTAAAAATAAATGTACGATTTTAATCTACTGAACATCAGCGAATTGACACAAATATACTGCCAAACGGTACTCATTCCCGGACCTGCGCCTCCGGTCAGCCCTCCTTTAATGAAATCTTAATCTTCACCGGTCAGGCCTCAGCGCCTTCGTCAGCTGCCCCTGCATCACCCGTCTCGTCGTCGGGCGTGTTGGATTCGCCATCGGGTGCAGCATCCGTCGATGTTTCTTCCACTACGCCGGCTTCTGGTGTTTGTCCTTCTGCCCCCTCATCGGAGACGGCAGGAACCACTTCCTCTTCCAGCTTGTCGAGTTTGGTGATAGCTGCGATGGCATCGGATTCATCCAACCGGATCAGCTTGACACCCTGGGTAGCGCGTCCCTGCTCGCTGACACCCGCAACGGACATCCGGATGGTGACACCGCTCTTACAGGTGATCATAAGGTCTTCCATCTCTGTTACATCGAGAATGCCGACCAAGTTACCCGTTTTTTCGGTTATGCTGATAGTTTTTACGCCCTTACCGCCGCGATTCGTGATGCGATATTCGTCGATAGGAGTACGTTTGCCATAGCCTTTTTCACTGACGACCAGTACCGTCCTGGTTTTATCCTCCTTATTGACACAGATCATGCCAATCACTTCATCGCTCTTGTCGTCGACTTCGATACCGCCTACGCCGATGGCGCCGCGGCCTGTCGAACGGACCTTGTCTTCTTCAAAACGGATCGCCCGACCGCTCTTCAATGCCATCAGGATCTCGGAATTGCCATCGGTCAGTCTTGCTTCGAGCAGTTCGTCGCCCTCTACGATAGTGATGGCATTGACGCCTGTCTGACGGGGGCGGCTGAAGTCTTCCAGCGAAGTCTTCTTGATAACGCCTTGTTTTGTACAAAGTACGATATAGTTGGTGCTGACAAATGCCTGGTCCTTCAGATCCTTGACGTCCACGATCGCGCGGATCTTGTCGTCGGGCGGGATCTGTATAAGATTCTGAATTGCCCTGCCCTTGCTGTTCTTCTCCCCTTCGGGGATCTCATACACGTTGAGCCAGTAACAGCGGCCTTTATTCGTAAAGAACAACATCGTGTGGTGCGTCGACGCTACAAAGAGGTGTTCGATATAATCCTCTTCTCTTGCTTTTCCGCCTACAGCCCCGCGTCCGCCTCTGCGCTGCTGACGATATTCGGCAGCCGGCGTGCGCTTGATATAGCCGAGATGGGAGATGGTGATGACCACGTCTTCTTCGCGGATCAGATCCTTTATGCTTACTTCGTTGTCGAGATAAGTGATCTCTGTCTTGCGTTCGTCGCCGAACTTGTCTTTTACTTCCTCCAGTTCCTTGCTGATAACGCCGTAACGCAGGCCTTCATCGGCCAGTAGTTCCTGCAGGTAGCTGATCAGTTTCATCAGTTCGTCGTATTCAGCACGGATCTTTTCTCTTTCCATGCCTGTGAGACGTTGCAGACGCAATTCCAGGATAGCGCGGGCCTGGATCTCGTCGATCCCCCATCCCGCGTTGATCAGACCTTCCCGTGCAGCTTCGGGTGTTGCCGAGGCACGGATCAATGCGATGACCTCGTCGAGATGATCCAGCGCGATCAGGTAGCCCTGCAGGATATGCGCTTTCTTCTGCGCTTCTCTCAGTTCAAATTCTGTTCTGCGGACAACCACTTCCATCCGGAACTCCACGAACTCCTGGATCATGTCTTTCAGGTTCATCGTTTTTGGCCGTCCCTTGGAGATCGCGACATTGTTGATCCCGTAAGAGGTCTGCAGTTCCGTATGCTTATACAGCATGTTCAGAACGATATTCGCCGCCGCATCTCTTTTCAGATCGATGACGATACGCGTTCCTTCCCGCTTGTTCGATTCGTTATTGATATGAGCGATCCCCTCGATCGTCTTTTCATTGACCAGTTGTCCGATACGATCGCAGAGTGCGTCCCGGTTGACCTGGTAGGGCACTTCCGTGACGATGATCGTTTCCCGGCCGCTGGGCTTGGTGTCGATCCTGACCTTACCACGGAGTACTACGCGGCCGCGGCCATAATGCATCGCAGCCTTGACGCCCTCCATACCATATATAATACCGCCGGTCGGAAAGTCGGGCGCCTTTACAAACACCATCAGATCATCGACCGTGATGTCGCCGCGTTTTTCGATATATGCCAGACAGCCGTCGATCACTTCGGTGAGGTTGTGCGGCATCATATTGGTGGCCATACCTACCGCGATGCCGCTGGAACCATTGACCAGCAGCTGCGGGATCCTGGTTGGCAGTACCGTCGGCTCCTTCAGAGAATCATCGAAGTTCAGCTGAAAATCCACCGTTTCTTTGTCGATGTCTTCCAGCATGTATTCGGCCTGGCGGTGCAAACGCGCCTCGATATAACGCATCGCCGCAGGACCGTCGCCATCCTGGTTACCAAAGTTACCCTGCCCGTCTACCAGCAGGTAACGCATGCTCCATTCCTGGGCCATGCGCACCATCGCCTCGAAGATGGAGGAATCGCCATGCGGGTGAAACTTACCCATCACTTCCCCAACGATACGGGCCGCTTTCTTATAAGGCTTGTTGTAGTTATTCCCCAATTCATTCATCCCGTAGAGGATACGACGATGAACCGGTTTTAAGCCATCCCTGGCGTCCGGGAGCGCCCGTCCTACAATGACCGACATCGAATAATCGATATAGGCCGTCTTCATCTGCTCCTCAATATTCACAGGGACAATCCGATTGTTGTCCTGGGTTTCCAGTGGCGTGCTGTTTTCTTCCATAATTGAATAAACCCGGCTTTCGCAGGGGATTGCAAATCTACCTTTTTTGCCCCTGAAAACCCGCTGAAAAGGCTCCTTTTTTTAACCACTATTTTTTCCACGAATGTGGAAAGAATCCAAGGAAAAGGCTCTATTCCAGCCAGGCGCCCTTTACAAGATCGCCATCCACCTCGACATAGATGTGCTCCTGCAAGGTAGTCGACAGGGAAAGGCCGGTATAATCCGGTTGAACGGGGAAGGCTTTATGTGTTCTTTCGACGAGAACGAGAGATTCTATTTTACGGGGATGTTGTTCCAGAAAGGGTTTGAGTGCGTATGTAAGGGTTTTTCCAGAACTGGCGACGTCGTCGACGATAATAACGACCTGGTCGTCGAACGCGGCTGTTTCGCTAAGCGTTACCGGCCCGGGCTTTCTTTTGTCGAGGGTGATGTTGATCAGCCGGATGGTCAGCGAGCCCCCGGTGATTTCCTCCAGGATACGCCGGATATTCCGGGCAATGACGCTGCCATTCTCCTGGATCCCGGCGAGGATCAATTGCTGTTCGCCGGAATTGTTTTCCAGTATCTGAAAAGCCATACGGCGCATTTTTTTCTCGGCCAGCTGTCCTGTAAGGATATAGTTCTTCATACTGGCGCACAAATTAAGGCAATAACGTCAAATCGCTTATCTTAGACCTCATAATAAATTTATATGGAGCTTCTTCAGCAGATCCTCTTTGTCCTGGTCTTCCTCACGGCTGTCGTGCTATTTGCCAGAAAGATAAGGCAGATACGCCGGAATATCCTATTGGGAAAAGAGGAGTCCTGCCAGGATAACCCCGGTCTTCGCTGGAAGAATGTGCTGCTGCTGGCCTTTGGCCAAAAGAAAATGTTCCGTAATCCATTGGTGGCGGTCCTGCACCTGCTGGTCTATGTGGGTTTTGTGATCATCAACCTGGAAGTCCTCGAGATCCTATTCGACGGGGTGCTGGGCACGCATCGGTTGTTTTCCCGCTTTACAGGCGTTTTGTACCTCGGGCTGATCAATGGGTTCGAGCTGCTGGCCCTGGGGGTGCTGGTTGCCTGTGTCATCTTCCTCTGCCGCAGGAATATTCTAAAGCTGCGGCGTTTTATCAGCCATGACCTCGACGGATGGCCTAGGAGCGACGCCAACTATATATTATTAACAGAAATCGTTCTGATGGGGCTTTTCCTGACCATGAATGCGGCCGATATAACACTTCAGTCCCGCCATTACGGGCATTACGGGTCGGTTTCGACAGGCGATTTCCTGATCTCGGGCTGGATCCGTCCGCTGTTGAACGGTCTTAGCAGCCCTGCGCTGGCAGGCATCGAACGCACCTGCTGGTGGCTCCATATTATGGGTATACTGGCTTTCCTCAATTATCTGCCTTATTCGAAGCACCTGCATATTCTGCTGGCTTTTCCTAATGCCTACTACGCCCGTTTGCGGCCGGAAGGCCAGCTTCGTAACATGCCTGCTATCCAACAGGAAGTCTTGTATGCGATGCAGCCAGAGACGGCACCGCCTGCTCCTGCGGACGGCGTGACGCCTCCCCCGCCCCGTTTTGGAGCCAAAGATATCTTCGATCTCAGCTGGCACAATCTTATGGACGCCTATTCCTGTACCGAATGCGGCCGGTGTACGGCAGCCTGTCCGGCAAACCTGACCGGGAAAGTGCTCAGCCCGCGTAAGATCATGATGAGTACCCGCGACCGCGCCGAAGAAGTGGGCAGGAACATCAATACCAATGGCGAGTTCAAAGACGACGGCAAAACCCTGCTTGATTATATCAGCGTGGAAGAGCTGCGCGCCTGTACGACCTGTAATGCCTGTGTCGAAGAATGCCCTGTCAGCATCAGTCCGCTGGAGATCATCGTGGAAATGAGAAGAGCGCTCGTACTGGAAGACAGCAATGCTCCCCAGGAATGGAATACTTTATTTGATAATATCCAGAATAACTTCGCGCCATGGAAGTTCAGCCCCGATGACAGGGACAGATGGGCCACGGAAGCGTAAATCTGGGGCGCCTCCCTTCGGGTCGGGCTGTTCGCGGTGCGCGGCACCTGGCTGCCATCCCTGGCACTTTACATGCAGGGTATCGCTTCTGTCCCTTGTTTGTTGCTTGCCTGCTGCTTCTGCTTGGTTTGTCTTCTCTGCCTGGCCTGCCGCTTGCTGGTGATTGGACTTTCTCTGCTCGGCCCGTTGCTTGCTGAGGGGTGTACTTTCTCTGCCTGGCCTGCCGCTTGCTGGGGGTTGGATTACCTTGTCGGCTGGGACTGCCGCTTGTGCTGATTTGCCTTCTCCGCCTAGCCTGCCGTGCATAGACTTTTCGTCGTCGCGACCGCGACTGGCGCCGGGTATTGGAATAATGCCGGGCAAAGGCCATTGTCGGCTGTAGTTGAGGTCCGTGGCCACCGCGCTCAAAACTCCTCAAAGCTATGCCGGACAGGCCCGACCGCGGATGGGGCAGAGCGTGATGGGTGATTCGAATGGCAAATACGCCTCCAAATGGCGAGCGCTTGACTTGTTTGCGAAACTTGTTTGCGAAACTTGTGTTCGTGACTTGGGTGCAAGACTTGTGTCGGTCGGAGAATTGTGAGCGTGATGGGTGGTTAAGCGTTCTATTGTTTTTTTGCCAGTATGGTCAGGTGGAGGTTGACATTGTTGGAAAGGGTACTCGTTCCGCCGATGTCAAAGTCTTTC
>JAATGQ010000030.1 GCA_015654595.1 Chitinophagales bacterium
CCCCTCCATTTGGGGCCGCGGCTTCAGCCGGATCAATGCCGGCCGCCGCAACCCCCCCGGTCACCGGATCGACGTCCAGCCCCGGTTCGACGCCCGCCGCTTCAGCGGGATCGACGCGCATCCCCGCCGGCGTGGGCGCCCCTGCCTCTGCCGCTTCGGGCGGCTCGACTCGCGCGGCGACGCCCGGCCTAAGCGCAAAGATCTTCACTGCCGGGCCTTTCCACAGCACCGCCGATATAAAGGGTGAACCCGTCCGCACAACGGTCCAGGATGCGGTGCATCTTCCTGCCGGTATGCCGATGGATGGGATGGGGATGAAGCTCGAAGGCTTTATCACCGTGCCAAAGACCGGTATCTATAGCTTTTATTTAGTGTCCGATGATGGCAGCCAGCTGCATATTGCCGGCCGGCTTGTCGTCGATAACGATGGCCTTCATCCGCCTGCCGAGCGCAGCGGGCAGGTGGCGTTAGCGGCGGGGGCGCATGTCTTTGCGTTGGACTATATCGATGGGGGAGGAGGCGGAACGCTGAAGTTATCCTATTCCATCAATGGGGGACCTGTCACCGAGGTGCCGGCGGACTGGCTGACGCATTAAAGCTTGTGGTGGGCGTCCAGCGGGCTTTGGTGTTTCTGATTCGAGATCACATTCGCCAGTGACCATTCCACCTGCGTTTCAAAGGCATGTTTGCGAACTTCGCAGTCTTCTTTCGTGCAGATGCGGCAGGAAAATTCGACGCAGGGATCCGTGTGCACAAAGAACTCCATCGATTCGCCGAAGGCCTGCGTAAGCTCCGCGTGCGAATCGGCGGGCGGCGCTGGTTTCTTCCGGATAAGCTCGGTCAGTTGATCGATCTCTTCGTGCGCTTCCCGTACATTCAGATACCAGGGCACCGTCAGATGACAGTCGACGTGCAGCAATCCGCCATACTTAATGACCCGCAGATTATGGAGGTCGATCCAGTTGCTGCGGCGGTGGCTGTTGATATAGGTGATCAGATCCTGTAGCAGCTTCATGTCCGCCTCATCCATAATGCCTGCGATACTGCTTCGGAGAATATGATAGCCCGTATATAATATGATACCCGCAAAAATGATCGACACGACGCCGTCAAGCCAGCTCAGTTTTGTAAACCAGATGATCAGCAGTCCGATGATGATGCCGGTGGTAGAATAAGTATCCGTTTGAAGGTGACGGCCGCCAGCCAGGAGCGCCATCGAGTTGTTCTTTCGCCCGCGATAGATACAGATATAACCGACGAGATAGTTGACGGCAGCCGTAAAGCCGATGATGTACATACCCCTGTCCAGCCGCTGGATCGGATGCGGATGAAGAAATCCGACGATGGCCTCGTAAATAATGATCAGGCCCGCCATAAGCACCAGCGCTCCTTCTACCGCGGCCGACAGAAATTCCGCCTTGCCATGACCGTATGGATGGTCCTGGTCCCGCGGTTTTGCGGCGACGTGCAGGCTATAAAGTCCGATAGAACCAGCGATGACGTTCACTGTGCTTTCGAGCGCATCCGTCAAAACTGCGACGGACTGCGTGAGGTAATAGGCGGCCAGCTTCAGAAAGAAGAGGATGACGGCTACGGCCACTACCCAGCGTTGGGTGCTGATATTTTCATTGCTGTTTTGCATGTTCTCGACTGGCTTTGTTGTGCCGCCTGCGTCCGCCGGCACCGCTTTCCGCTGGGCGGGCGCTCTACCGGGCGCCCTACGCTTCTGTCGATGGGGCAGCGTTCTGCCGCGAGCGCCCTACGCTTCTGCCAGTGGCGCCACAGGGCTATCCGGGCCGGGCGATCGCCCGCACCGCTTCCGCTGGGCGAGCGCCTTACGCCTCCGCCGGCGCGGACGCCTTTGGCTTCCGAAGACGGCGCACCAAAGATCTTATATTCCGGGTAATCCGGTGATAAAACTCCTTATTAAAGAGCTGTGAATCGTTCATGGCCTTATAGGTCAGGAAGAGACCGATGGGAGTAAGGACATAGGTCGACAACCAGATACCGCCAAGGGGCGTCATTACCTCCTGGCTGGTCAGCTTCTTGCCGAAGTTGTTGAGCAGGAAGAAGACGACGAAGAAGATCACGGCAAAGACCAGGGGCATCCCGATACCACCCTTACGGATGATAGAGCCAAGCGGGGCCCCGATAAGAAACATAACGAGTACGGCAACGGCCATACTGATCTTTTCGTGCCAGTCTATTTCGTATTCGACGAGGTTATGTCTGTCGCCATTGATAAACAACAGCGGTTGCTCGATATTGACCTTGGCCGTGGTGGCAACCCCGAGGGCCTTGTCTACGACAAGCCTTCGGACACTATCCGGCAGAAGACTGGTAAAGGTCAGGGGCGGGGGCTCTTTCGAGACCGTGCTCTGGTGAGGCAGACCCGGAAGGGGAGCGTCGCCCAGGGGCTTCGGCTCGGCGGGAGCGGGTTTACCGGCCTTTTTCGCCGCAGCTACTGCTGCAGCATGGACCGAGTCCTGCGTTTTTTTCCGGGCCTTGTTCAGCGAGTCCTGGGCCTTGTCGAGAGAATCCGCCCGTCTGCGGTCCTTTTGCCAGGTCTTGTTGATAGAGTCACGGGCATAGGTCTCGGAGAGCAGGAACTTGCTGGGCGTACCGGGAGATCTTTCGATCTGGTCCCAGCCCGTAGTGTCCAGATACTTTGTAAAGGTCAACTCATTCTTAAGAGTGCGGGCGGAGGCGGCAATGCTCTCGCTATTTTTTTTCTTGATGGAATCGATCGCGTGCTGCAGCTCGGGCAGCTTCTTCATCTGGTGGTTATTCCGGAATGCGCTGTCACTGGTCCGGTTCATCTTGAAGGAGCTGAGGTCGAGGATCTTTTTATAGCGCGTAAACCCTATCCGTACCAGTGAGCTGCCCGTGGTGACCGTGCGGTCGTGGTGCTCCTCGTAGCGCCAGCCGTCGTGCAGCGTAAAGACAAGGGATTGCTTGTCGGGGCTCACGACCATCGTTCCCGAATTGGCCACGATCATATTGTCCTGCTGGTTGGAGCTGTTTTGTTCGTAGATCACGACGTTGCGGATCGTCGAGTCGTCCTGTTCCTTCTTTCCGATCTTGATCACAAAGCCTTCTATCTTATCGTAGAAAACACCTTCCTTGATGTCGAAGGCCGGTTTCTTGACGATGATGTCGTACTTGATGGTACTCATCTTCAGGTTGGCGAGGGGCAGGATATTGTTGTTGAAATAAAAGGCGATCAACGTAAGCAGGACTGAGACAAAGAAAAGGGGCCGCATAAAACGGAGCAGCGAGATACCCGCCGACTTGATGGCAACCAGTTCAAAGGTCTCGCCCAGATTCCCGAGGGTCATTATCGAGGACAAAAGGACGGCCAAAGGCAGGGCCAGGGGCACGAGGGTGGCGCTCAGGTACATGATCAGCTGAAGAACCGTCATGACGTCGATGCCTTTCCCGACGACGTCGTCGATATAGAGCCAGAAGAACTGCAGGACCAGTACGAACAGCGTAATAAAGAACGTAGCGATGAAAGGCCCGATAAAGGCCTTTACAATGAGGAGGTCCAGCTTTTTAAACAGGCGGCTAAGCACAGGCGATGATGTCTTATCTTTATAACTAATTATATGACCGGCGCAAAAATACAACTTTCGACACAGGAAATCGGGCTGGTTACCGATGGAGCGTGGATTTTAACGAAGAATTCGATCGTAGAACGCGTGATTGCGCTGTTTGCGGCGCTAAGCGAGGAAAAGAGAACGCGCATGGCCGGGTTGGAAGCCGTGGCGGGGGTAGAGGGCCCAAGCCCGAAAATTTCCCGCGGCGAGAACTATCTCGGACTGCCCTATGTGATGCTCGATTATCCACGGGTCTTTGGCCGTGAGGACGTGCTTGCGATAAGGACCATGTTCTGGTGGGGCAACAGCATCAGCATAACCCTGCATCTGAAAGGAAGATATCAGCAGCTATTCCTGCCCGTGGTGAAGGCCCGCCAGGCCCGGTTGGCGCAGGCAGGGTTTCATATCGGGATCTCCGAAGATGAGTGGCGGCACGAGCACACCAAGGAGGTCTACCAGCCTTTGGAGGAAGGTGCCGACTGGGAAAAAAGCCGGGTTTTCTTAAAGTTGTCCGCAGCAATATCCCTGGACCGTATAAACGAGGCCCCGGTGTGGTTGTCAGAGAAGTACGAGAAGCTAATAGGAGTATTGTTGGAGGAAGATTAGTTGCCAAGCCGGTGGAAGAGGTCTTTGACCTGGTAATTCCAAAGCTGACTTTGGTCTTTTACTTCACCTTTGCCTGCAAAATCCTTTATGACGAGTATCGTCTGATTAGTGACTTCCGACTTTTCAATCCGGAATTCAAAATATTCTTCGTCCGGTGCGTCGACCCAGTGAAAGCGGATGAATTTCTCAAATTCACTTTCCGTTACTTCCGCTTTATCCGTTGTTCCATTCCAGGAAAAACTAAAAACGCTGTCCCTTTCATCTACTTTATCGGCAAACCATTCCTGCAATCCCGCCGGGGTGCTCAGAAATTCATATAAGATCGCGGGTGAACATCTGACGGGAAACTCTAAGGTGAATATTTGTTTTTTACTCATTAACTGCGATTGATACTGTGTTAGGTCCGTTAGTCCTTGTGATTGATTGGTTTAGGTCGTTTACATCCGCTTGGACCCCTTCCTTCCGTCACGCCACAATGATAAAAAAACTTTTCAACCATCAAAATTTTTTTTTACTTGTAATTCATTATGGCCATGGGGTGGTTTTTAATCATGTTTTAACCTTTAGGGTCTGATAATCAATCAAATGTTAAAAAAATTGGTTACGAGGTCAAAAAAGGTTAAATTGCTATTCACATCTACCAGGACTCAAGCGACGACTCAGCGATACAAGAAAAGGATTGTTTATTCGTTTTTACCAGAACTAAACACTAACTAAGCAGCCAATACCGATTTATAGCCTTTTAAAAACCTAAAACCCTTTAAAGACCTCTGCCTATGAGCATGCGTCAACTGAAGATCACGAAGAGCATCACTAATCGTGAATCTAAGACCCTGGAGAAGTACCTGCAGGAAATCGACAAATTCGAGTTGATCAGTCCCGAAGAAGAAGTCAAGCTCGCCATCCGTATCAAGCAGGGAGATCAAAAAGCTCTTGATAAACTTACAAAAGCTAACCTGCGATTCGTTGTATCGGTCGCAAAGCAGTATCAGAACCAGGGATTGTCCCTTCCCGATCTGATCAATGAAGGAAACCTTGGTTTGATCAAAGCCGCACAGCGCTTTGATGAGACCCGCGGTTTTAAATTCATTTCCTACGCTGTCTGGTGGATTCGCCAGAGTATTCTACAAGCATTAGCGGAACAGTCTCGTATCGTCAGACTTCCTTTGAACAAGGTGGGGTTGACCAATCGGATCCAGAAAGCCTTTTCACAGCTGGAACAGGAGTTCGAACGGGAACCCTCAGCCGAAGAGTTGGCCGAGATCCTGGAGATGGACATCGAGGAAGTTTCTTCCACACTGGGGATCTCTGCGCGTCACGTCAGTATGGATACTCCCCTTTCCGAAGGTGAGGACAACACGCTGATCGATGTGCTGGAAAATCCCAACGCTGAAAGAGCTGAAACAAACATCGAGCACAAAGAATCGCTGAAGCAGGAGATCGATCGTTCGCTCAAAACGTTGACCGAGCGGCAGAAGGAAGTCATTTGTTTCTTCTTTGGTATCGGGGTCGATCATCCGATGAGTCTCGAAGACATCGGCGAGAAATTCAACCTGACCCGCGAGCGTGTGCGACAGATCAAGGACAAGGCGATCACAAAGCTCCGGAGCAATTCCCGGTCGAAGATGCTAAGAAGTTATCTGGGGAACTAGGGGAAGGGCGGCCCGGGTTTGGGCGGCCAGCGTTTGAGCGGTTCAAGTAAATCAGGCCCGGAGGGCATTTTTAAAAATTAAACGAAATCCAACTATAGACAACTTTACACTTTAAATTTTTGTAATTTCGCAGCCCGAGTGAATGTATAAATACATTCACTCTTTTTATTTGAACCACGGCGGCCCCCGGGCCCCTCAAAATGTCAAAAAATGTTCGAAAATCTTTCAGAGCGGCTAGACTCAGCGTTTAAGCAGATAAAAGGCGAAGGCCGGATAACCGAACTGAACATTGCGGCAACCGTAAAAGATATTCGTCGTGCGCTGATCGACGCCGATGTCAACTTCAAGATAGCAAAAGAATTTACCGATACAGTCCGGGAAAAAGCGCTGGGTAATAAGGTGTTGACCGCGGTCAGCCCCGGGCAGCTGATGGTCAAGATCGTAAAGGACGAGCTGGTAGAACTGATGGGGGGCTCCGAAAGCGAGCTCAACGCAAAGGGAAACCCCGCCGTCATCCTGATCGCCGGTCTGCAGGGTAGCGGTAAAACCACTTTCAGCGGCAAACTAGCCAACTACCTGAAGGGTCGTAAAGGACTTTCTCCCCTTCTCGTTGCGGCGGATATCTATCGCCCTGCGGCCATCGAGCAGCTGAAAGTACTCGGCAGCCAGATCGGCGTCGATGTCTACAATGAACCCGAGAACAAGGATGCCGTCTCCATCGCCCAAAATGCGATCAAAGAAGCCCGCTCAAAGAACAAGAACGTCGTCATCATCGATACGGCAGGCCGTCTCGCCATCGACGAGGTGATGATGCAGGAGGTCGCGGCCGTCAAGGCAGCCGTCAGTCCAAACGAGATCCTGTTTGTCGTCGACTCCATGACCGGCCAGGATGCCGTCAATACCGCCAAGGCCTTCAACGACCGCCTTGACTTCTCCGGTGTCGTACTGACAAAACTGGACGGTGATACCCGCGGCGGGGCCGCCCTTTCCATCAAATACACCGTCAACAAGCCCATCAAGTTTATCAGCAGCGGAGAAAAAATGGATACGTTGGACGTATTCTATCCCGAGCGTATGGCGCAGCGTATCCTGGGTATGGGCGATATCACTACCCTGGTGGAAAAAGCACAGGCCCAATTCGACGAGGCCGAGGCAAAGAAGCTGGAGAAGAAGATCAGGAAGAACCAGTTCGACTTCGAAGATTTCAAGCAGCAGCTGGAGCAGATCAAGAAGATGGGTAATATCAAGGATCTGTTGGGCATGATCCCTGGTGTGGGCAAAGCCATCAAGGATATTGATATCAGCGACGACGCTTTCAAGGGTATCGAAGCGATCATCAATTCCATGACGCCCTTCGAGCGGGCCAATCCCGATACCATCGATCAAAGCCGCCGGAAGCGTCTGGCAAAGGGTTGTGGAAAGGATATCAACGAGATCAATGCTTTTCTGAAGCAATTCGAGCAGATGAAGCAGATGATGAAAATGATGAATAAAATGCCCATGGGGGCCATGCGCCGGCGGTAAGCGCACCCGATATCGGCCATCGCGCCGGTAGGGGGGGACCCACGGACATCGGCCATGGAGCCGATAGACGTCCGACATTCAGCCATGGCGCCGGTAAACGCGCCCGATATCGGCCATCGCCGGCGATAGTCCAAAGGGCCGAAAAAAAATACAAGCCCTCTACGGCAACTGACGGAGTGACCTTGTTGGGGTATATAATGGCTTTTGAGGATGACAGCACGGTCAAACGGAGGCACGTATATTGCGATCTTTAAATATGAGGAAACCTAGACTGGGCAAGGATTTTGTGTTGCCCGTGTTAAAAATATCCCCATTCATAAAATAGTCGCCGCAACATTCGGTCTTTAATTCCTGAAGTATTATTTTTGAAATATGACAGTGGATAGCTAGTTTTGCAATCCCAAATTGGAAATGTAACCTTATTTGTTCACGCATTTAAATTTCTATTTAAAATGCCAGTTAAAATCAGACTGCAACGCCACGGGTCTAAAAAAAGGCCGTTTTACTTTATCGTAGTAGCGGATGCCCGTGCACCCCGGGATGGTAAATTCATCCAAAAAATCGGTACTTACAATCCTCTGACTGTTCCCGCTTCAGTACAATTGGATCGCCAGAAGGCGCTCGATTGGCTGCACAAAGGTGCTCAGCCTACGGATACAGTACGCCGTATTCTTTCTTACAAAGGTGTTCTCTATCTGAAACACTTATTGCGTGGTGTCAAATTAGGGTTATTCGATGACGCGGCTGCTATGGAAAAATTCAAGAAGTGGCATGGCGAGCACGAAGCCCAAATGAAGAAGCGCCAGGAAGAAAATCGTAAAGCACGCCCTGGTCGTAGAGGCCCTGGTGGAGCGCCCATGAGGAGAGTAGAAAGGAAGAGCGAAGGCGGTCCCGCCCAGGAAGCTTAATCATCGACAATCCTTCGAGTGTTCATTATGTAATTTTTGGCAGGAGGCTTTCGGGCCTCCTGTTTTTTTTGATCGACCAGCAGGTCGAAGTTGGGCCTCCCCGAGGCCGACGATTTATGAGCAATAGCTATAGAAATATCGGAAAGCTTGTAGCCGTATTTGGACTGCAGGGCGAATTGGTCCTCCAGCATCGGCTTGGCAAAAAAACCACGCTAAAGGGCCTGAAAACCATCTTTATCGAAGAGCGGAAGGATGAGATGCTGCCCTGGTTTGTGGAAAGCACGCGTGCAAAGGGTCTCGAAGACGTCTACATCAAACTGGAAGGGCTCGATACCAAAGAAACCGCCCGTAAGATCGTGCAAAAAGAAGTCTGGCTGACAGAAGCAGATTTCGAACAATTCGCCGGCAAATCCGCGCCGATCTCCCTTGTCGGATTCCGGTTATTCGACGGCACAACCGACCTTGGCGAGATCGTCGAAGTCATCGAGCAGCCCCACCAGGTGCTGTGCAAGATCGAGCTCGAAGGCGGCAAAGAAGCCCTGATCCCCGTTCACGAAGAGACCCTCCGGAAAATGGATCCCAAGAAAAAAGAAGTGCATGTGGATCTGCCCGATGGGCTGCTGGATATCTACCGGTGATTGGAATCCTCCTTCTTCCAACCTGGTGTGCCGAGCCAGATATAGCCGTGCGCGGCTCTTTCAAAAACCTCCTCGAAATTATTCGTATACGGCAAAGGCTTCGTATACCCATCCTCGTGATCAAAGATGACAACCGGGTATTCGTGACCGGCCGCCGCGACATTCGCGTCGAAACAGGCGACGCCCCAGTCTCCGTAGTTGGCAAAGGGCAGATAACCGCGGGGAGGAAGGTTGTCGTAGTAGCCGTTGATGATGTCTTCAAACCCGCTGTTCAGCTGACCCGGAAAACTGGGAAAGAAGGACAGACTATTCTGATCGAGGTAAAACTCCAAAAAATGCAGTTTTTGTAAAAAACCCCGGTAAGAGGGCGGCAGAGGATGTCCCAGAAAAGCTTCCAGCTCTTGCAGCTGATTTTCATTGACCGTGCTTGGAATAGGCTTCCAGACCAGGTATTCGTCGTCATCCTCCAGCGTCCGGGAGGTATCGACCATGTCGCTGGGAATGATCTCCGCGGATTGCGCCATCGCGTAGGGCGGCTGTGTGGACATATAGGCAAAATAAGCCTTCAGAACCTTGTCAATGTGGGACATGATGAACCTGGTTTTAACCCTTTAAAATTAGCGTTTTTATGCATACTTTACCGCCGCCACGGCGGTTAATTCTTCGCTGCCGTCCCCTTCTTCCTCCTGCTTTACTTTAGCTGGGTCCGGAGTTTTTATTTACGGGGAACAATAAACGATAAATTAATGTTGCTGCATTGGCTTTAAGTCTTATCTTTTTGCAAATTAAACCTCACGCCAATGAAACACACATTTACACTGCTGATTTGCTGCATTCTATTTCTTTCTCTTCATGCCAGGGCCGATCGCGGTCGTTTTAATGCCAATGATTCTACGCCGCCGTCCCCGCCGCATATTGCATTTTTTACACCCACGCAGGCCGACTCGGGTTCCGCTGTCTATATCTATGGACAGCATTTCAACGGCGCGACCGGCGTCTACTTTGGGGGCGTTGCGTCTCCCTATTTTATCGTCTCCTCCGACACCCTGATCCTTGCTCAGGTGGGCTATGGCGCTTCCGGTTCAGTCACAGTGTTTACTCCCTATGGGAGTGATTCGCTCAATGGGTTTACGTTTCTGCCGCCTGGTCCTAAGCCCGTGGTGACAGCTTTTACGCCTCACAGCGGGAAGACAGGCGACACGATCTTTATCTGGGGCCGTTACTTTACGGGCGCTACAGCGGTTTCCTTTGGCGGTGCGCCGTCTCCGTCCTATCATGTGTTGACTGATACTACGCTTTGGGCCGTTGTCGGCAACGGCGCGACCTGCTCTGTATCCGTATACAACAGGTGGGGTGCGGGGTCGCTGGACAGCTTTACGTATATCGTGTCGCCGCCGGTTGCGCTGCATCTGCTGTCGTTCAGTCCCGACTCTGCGCGCACAAACGATACGGTCTTTATCCATGGCTCCGGTTTGACGAATGCCGCCGGGGTTTATTTTGGAGGTACGCCGGCGGGTTTCTTTGCCGCCTTGTCGGATAGCCTGTTGCTGGCTACCGTTGGCGCTGGTTCTACGGGCAGCGTGTTTGTGACGAGTATCAATAACGGGTCCGACAGTCTGCCTGGTTTCGTGTATATACCCAACAGGGTGGACACTACACCGCCTCCCCCGCCAGCGGATTCTTTTAAATTGCTCTATTTTGCAGCCGTTGACAGCACCTGGGGCATTATGGCGAACTGGACTGCACAGTATGATCAAGGTATCGCTTACTATATTCTGTACGGCGGCCCGGATTCCTCCCATGTAACGTACGATGAAGGGTTCTATTCATCCAACCAGAGTAATATCTCCAATTACCACGGCGATCTGCTTATCGGGTCTGGACAGCCAACCTGGTGGCTGCGGTTGACCATTGTAGATACCCTTGGCGACTCGACCCATAGCCCCGCTATTCTCGTCAGGCATGGAGGGGTGAACAGTCCGCTGATCAGCAGCCGACCCAATCCCGTTACGACGGGTCTGCTGACCGTCAATACACCCTCGGTGAATGCTGTGACCATGCTCGTGTTGTCCGACCAGAGGGGCAATATTGTGCGGACCGTCCCGGTGCCGCCGAACACGACACAGATCTCCATTAATGTTTCGGGTTTGAATAATGGTATCTATACGATGGGATATAATGATGGAAGAACAAAGACAGCCGTTACGATCCTGATCGCCAAATAAAACCGTTTAAACAACCTTTACAGCTCCGGGCCTGTGTGTCCGGAGCTTTTTATTTGTATTATCTTTACGGGCTATGGCAGATCTTCTTGCTGATATACAGGCGCAGACAGAATGGATCATACGCTGTTTTAAGTCCGACAAGCAGACCCTCGATTATTCTATTGAAAGCCTCAGGATACTGGATGAATTTTTTGACTGGAACCTGGATGCCGATGGCAAGCCAAAGGGCGATGGACGGCTGGCGGAGAATGTTGGTCCTATATTGTTTGGCGTAGCCTCCTATGTGGGAGAGACGATTATAAAGAATAGTCCTGGAGCCGCCTGGGTGGTCGATAATGAAGATCCCGACGGTGAGCTTACGATCCAGGTGAAGCTTAACAACGGCACGGTGCTGGCGCCCTCGCAGCGTGTTATCCGGAGGTTCCACAACGGCAAAGAAGATGGGCTCTACGCCTATGGGCTTGTCGCTGTCAGGGAACTTTCCAGGGCCGATTATTGGGAGAAGGCCGGGGCTGGGCAGAGTAGTGGCCGGATCGACCAGAAGATGGCCAAAAGCCTGCGTCCCTGGTGGAAGTTTTGGGAGAGATAAGCGGCCTTGCCCCCATAGCCCTTAGGCCAGCGCGGCGAATTGCCCGCGCCTCCGGGCCCCTAGCCCCTGCCCGCGCCGGTTCCCTCGCCGCAGCCTCTTGCCCCTGCCCGCGCCGGTTCCCGCCCCCTGCGGTGAATTGCTCCTGCCCCCGGACCCTTGCTCCTGCCCCCGGACCCTTGCTCCTGCCCGCGCCAAAATAGCTATCTTTGCAGGTGATGTCGGAGCAGCAGCGTTATATTGCCCATTTTGATCTCGACGCTTTTTTTGTGTCGGTGGAGTGTATCAACAACCCTTCTCTGAAGGGCATCCCATTGCTGGTGGGCGGGCATAGCGAAAGAGGGGTAGTGGCGGCTTGCAGCTATGAGGCGCGTAAGTATGGCATTCACAGCGCGATGCCGATGAAGACGGCGCTGCGTCTCTGCCCGCATGCAACGGTGGTGGGCAATGCGCGGGGAGAATACAGCAAATACTCGCGCTGGGTGACCGAGATCATCGCCGCCAAGGCTCCCCTGTTCGAGAAGGCCTCCATCGATGAATTTTATCTTGATCTGACGGGTATGGACCGCTATTTCGATCCCTGGAAATGGACCATCGAACTGCGGGAAGAGATCACAGGCGCGACAAAGCTGCCGATCTCTTTTGCGTTGGCATCGAATAAAATGGTCTCGAAGATCGCCACCAACGAGGCCAAGCCCAATGGTTATATCCATGTGCCGGCAGGTTTGGAACAAGAGTTCCTGGCGCCGTTGAAAGTGGACCGCATCCCTGGTGTGGGCGAGCAGACCAACCTGGCCTTAAAAGAGATGGGGATCATCACGATCCGTGATCTTGGCAAGGCTTCGCTGGAAGACCTCGAAAAGCGATTCGGCAAATACGGGTCAGACCTTTACAATAAGGCCCGTGGTATCCATACCAGCGAGGTCGTGCCTTATCACGAGGCAAAGTCCATCTCGACGGAAAACACCTTCGAAGAAAACAAATCCGATCTCGATTTTCTGATGGCCGAGTTGGTGCGGATGACCGAGAAAGTAGCGTACGAGCTTCGGCAGGATAACAAGACCGCGGGTTGTGTCGCCGTCAAGATCCGTTATGGCGACTTCGAGACGACTTCACGTCAGATGGCTATTCCTTATACCTTTTATGATGACGAGCTGATCGGAAAGGCAAAGGAGCTTTTTCACAAGCTGTGGCGGCGTGGTCAGCCGATCAGGCTTTTGGGAGTGCGGTTAAGCGAGCTGACATCAGAGGCGATCCAGACGAATCTTTTTGAGGACACGAAGAAGAAGACGAGCCTTTATAAGGCTATCGACGATGTGAAGAACAAGTTTGGTAAATATGCCGTGGTAAAGGCTGGTGGGCTGGGGCCGGCTGAGCCGCCTGCGGAGGAACCCAATAAGCCGGGTGAACAGGGGGGCGCAGGCTGAGCGGGGGATGGATTGTGAGAGGGGCGACGGATGCTGCTGCGAAAGACCGTTTGGGTTGAACAAGGGCTGTCTTGCCGCCGAAGCTGGCGGCCGATGGACAGCCGCTGCGAGCCGGGGAGGCCGGGTGTTTTCTCCGTATTTAACGAAAAATTCTTATTTAAGTCTACAAATTTGGTGGGGAATTAATACCTTTATTCCCCGGTTGGAACTTCTATCAAGGGTCCGACGGTATATAATTAACCTCAAATCATTGATTTATGAGTTTACGTCTCGGGGACAAAGCCCCAAATTTCCAGGCCAAGACATCAATTGGCGACATCGATTTTTACGAATACCTGGGTGACTCCTGGGGAATTTTGTTTTCCCACCCCGCTGACTATACACCTGTTTGTACTACCGAATTAGGCAGAACAGCAGCATTGAAAGATGAGTTTGCAAAACGTGGTACAAAGGTGCTGGCGTTGAGCGTCGACCCGGTAGATAAGCACCTGGGTTGGATCGGAGATATCAACGAAACACAGAAGGTTACTGTGGACTTCCCGATCATCGCTGACGAAGACAGGAAAGTAAGCACATTATATGAATTCATCCACCCCAATGCATCGGCAACGGCTACTGTCCGCAGCCTGGTGATCATCGGACCGGATAAGCTGGTGAAGCTGATCATCACTTATCCCGCTTCTACCGGCCGTAACTTCATCGAAGTTCTCCGCGTACTGGATTCCCTGCAGCTGACTGCCAACCACAGCGTGGCTACGCCTGCTGACTGGAAAGAAGGTGAAGACGTCATCGTCGTTCCTTCGATCTCTACGGAAGATGCGCAGAAGAAGTTCCCGAAAGGGGTTAAGGTGATCAAGCCTTACCTTAGGTACACTCCGCAGCCGAACAAATAGTGAGACGATCGGCGGCGCATGGCCGCCGGCAAATGATATAGTCTGTTTTTAAGGTAAAAGCCCGCTGGTGTTTCCGGCGGGCTTTTGCTTTCGGGCATTGGCGGGGATTATTTTGCTTGTTTCGCGAGCCACTCCAGCGCCTTTTGCTTTGCCCCGTCGATGCCGGCTTGCAGGTCACGTATGGTAGGCTGCACTTCGATCGTGGGTTTTA
This sequence comes from Chitinophagales bacterium, assembly GCA_015654595.1. Classification (GTDB taxonomy): domain Bacteria; phylum Bacteroidota; class Bacteroidia; order Chitinophagales; family Chitinophagaceae; genus Puia. The sequence continues at coordinate 14,270 of JAATGQ010000030.1, forward strand.
TCCCTTTACCGACAAAGTCCCTGCCGTCGGGATAACTATCTCTTTTCATACAGACACGGGCGCTGCCGCCGCCGGGAAGCTGGAAGACCATTGGTTGTCCGGAACTTCCGCCGGTGGCTTGTCCTATGATGGCCCCACGTTTCATACAGTCGAAAGCAAGCGCGCAATCTTCGGCTGCAGAGAACGTACGCGGGCCGACCAGCAACACGACCGGTTTTGTATAATAGCCCTTTTTGGAAGGATAGATATATCCGGTAAAAGGCTGCTGAAATTTTGTTTCATTACCAGGCCGGTAATCCCGCCATGTGGAGGTGAAGACCGCAACCGGCTTGTCGATCAGATAAGCCAGCAGGTGAAAGCCGATGTCGCTGCTGCCGCCGCCGTTGTTGCGGATGTCGATGATCAGCCCTTTGGTGTTCCGGATGTCGGCCCAGAGCGAATCCATTTTCTTTATCACCGAATAGTCTTCCATCGAGTTTAGGGTAAGGCAGCCGATACCGTTGATATCCGTATAATCCATCGTGGGCAGCGCTTTATTGCCCGTATAGCCGGAGCGGGGCAGCTCTCTTGTCCACAGATTGCCCTTGCTGTCCTTGAAGGTCAGTTTTATGGGTTTGGCGGCTGGCCCCAACAGCAGTCCATAACTAAAGGATCTGACCAGCGAATCCTGCGGCGTACTGCTGCTTTGGTAGGGCGCAACATTTTTGGCGGCATAATCCAGCACGGGCTGATCGTCTATCTTTACCATCTCAAGCCCGGGATAGATCCCTGTCTTTTGCAGGCTATCGTTGGATACCCTGGTGACGAATACGCGGCCTTCGATATACGAGGCAACGATGGGCGGACGGGACCAGAAGTCTTTCTGCAGCGCTGTTGGCGCATATACATTCGTGTGACCATCTTTTAGCTTCGCATAAAAACTCATCAACACCTTATAATATTCTGCTGTGCTGGTCGTGTTCTTTACCTTGGTGAGATACTCCATATAGGTCTTGTCCCAGTCGATAACGACATGGTCGAACCACACAAAATTATACTTGGCCTGCGACCAGAGCAGGGAGAGACCGGCGACCTTTTCCTCCAGTGAAATGTCGGGCTGATAGCCTGTTCTAAGAGCGGAGTCGTTCCAAAGACAGGTCTGGTTATGGATCTTTTCCAGTACGGCTTTGTAGCGGGGATGGTTCCAGATGGGTTGAAGCAGCGTATCGCTGTGAAAGATCTCGGAGCTCGACCAGGCGCCGATGGCTAACTCCTTTTCGACATAATAAAGAGCGGAGTCCAGGTTGCCGGCTTGCGCGTGAGCCTCTGCGAGGTCGGCATAACTATCCTGGAATCTGGAACCATTTCCGCGGCGGCCATAAATGGTTTCGACGATAGCAGGGCTGTCCAGCAGCGGTAAGATACTATCGAGGATCTGTACGGCGCGTCGCGGGTCCTGGCCGGGGCTGGTGCGGTCATAATACTGACCGGCGCGGATGCGAAGGTTTTGTATCAGATCGAAATAGCGGGCTCCGGGAGTGTTTTCAGGCCCTTGGGCTAAAGAGGACAGGCAGGGGAATGCCAATAGCAGGAAAAGGAGGCTTCGCATGTATAGTAGTTTTGATTTTTTTAAAGTAGGATAAAATTTAAGAAATGTTGCACAGGGGCACGCGTTAAATTGCAGATATGAAAAGATTTTTCGGTTCCATACTTTTTGCGACTTGCCTGGGCGGGGCGGTGGTGGGGCAAGTCAAGCCGCCATTTGTGCGCTCGCAGCCGGTGGTCATCGACTTCCGGCAGCAGGGACAGCGGATCGATAATATCGGCGCTTCGGGCTGCTGGTTCTCGGAATCTATCGGTAAATACTGGCCGAAGGAGAAAAAGGAGCAGATTGCCGAATGGCTGTTTAGCCGGGAGATTGATGCGAGCGGCAATCCAAAAGGCATCGGGATGTCGGTGTTTCGTTTTAACATTGGAGGCGGTACCGCCGAACAAGGCGATAGCAGCGGGATCAGGATGGTTCCCCGCCGTGTCGAATGCTTCCAGCGCCCCGATGGGACTTATGACTGGAGCAAGCAGGAAGGGTATCTTTGGTTTGTCCGCCAGGCGAAACGCTATGGCGTGGAGCAGCTGATAGCGTTTAGCAATACGCCGCCGGTACAGATGACCAGCAATGGCTATGGATATAAGACCGTGAAGGACTTTGCTTCGAATCTGGCGCCGTCCAGGTATGAAGACTATGCCCAATTTTGTGCTGATGTAATAAAACACTTCGATTCCGAGGGGCTGCATTTCGACTATATCAGTCCCGTCAACGAGCCGCAGTGGGCTTGGATGGATAAACCCGGGGAAGCCAGCCAGGAGGGGACGGCCTGGAAGAACGACGAGATCGGGCATGTGGTAGGGGCGCTGGATAGTGCGCTCGCGGATCAGAAGCTGGATTCGAAGATACTGATCACCGAGGCGGGCCAGCTGAATTATCTCTATGGGGGCAGCGGTTTGGCTGGGAGCCAGATACAGACTTTCTTTCCTGGTCGCAGCACGGCGGCGCATCTGCCTCGCCTGATCGGAGGCCACAGCTATTTTACCGAGAGCAATGACAGCACGCTTGTAGCCGTCCGCAAAAAGCTGGCGGATACGGCGCATAAATATGCCGTCGATTTTTGGGAGACCGAGTATTCGATGCTTGCCGATGGATTCCGGGATGGCGCGAAGGGGAGCCGGTCGGCGATCGACTGTGCGTTGTTCCTGGCGAAGGTCATCTATGCCGATCTGACGGTGGCGAATGCATCGGCGTGGCAGTTCTGGAACTCATATGAGCCGGGTAGTGCTGATTCCAATACACGGTACTATCTCATCGCGTTGAAACCCGATAAAGATTTTAAAGACGGTGGCTTTGCCGCAACAAAGAACCTTTGGGTGTTGGGCAACTATAGCCGCTGGATAAGACCGGGTATGCACCGGGTGCTCATCGATCAGGATGCCCTTAACGCGGTTAGGCGGGTGATGGTGTCGGCTTTTACCGATGGACATAGGACGGTGATAGTGGCGGTGAATTATACGAACGAGCCGCAGGAGCTGGACTTGCGGTTTTTGCATGGGCCAAAGGTCAAGAGGATCAGCAGTTACGTGACTTCGGCTGCGGATAATCTGAAATATTATCCGGTGGCGGTGAAGGGGGCGAAGAGTCTGCTGCCGCGGTCGGTTACGACGTTGGTGGTCAATTAGCAGGATCGCAGGGGGTGGAGCGCCGCGGGCGCGAGGGGCTGTGGGCGCGAGGGCTGTGGATGCACGGAGCATGCTTGGACGCGGCCGGCAGTTGTGTGCTGCCCGGCTCGGTCGGCAGCTGCACGGAGCGTTGCATGTCGTGGCCGGCAGTTGTGTGCCGCCCGGTGTGGCCGGCAGCTGCACGGGGCGTTGTGTGGGCAGAGGAGAATGTGGATGCCCGGAGCGTTGAATGGTCGTTGCCGGCAGTTGCGTGCCGCCCGGTGCGTCCTAGGCTTTCCATTTCTTCAGCTGCTGCAGCAGGGCGCGGATGTCCTTTGGCAGCGGGGCTTCGATGGTATGGAACTCGCCGGCTGCGTCTTTGAAGTGAAGCAGGTGCGAGTGCAGGGCGAGACGCGAAAGGATGGGGCGCTCTTCTTCTTCGGCTTTGGAGAGCTTGTATCGTTTTTTGAAGGAAGATATAAGGATTGGTTTTGGGTCGCCATAAAGTTCATCGCAGACGATTGGATGACCCATTGCCTGCATATGCACTCTGATCTGGTGTGTACGGCCGGTGTGGATGCGGAACTGGACCAGGGAATATAGTTCGAGGTCTTCGATGACCTGGTAGTCGGTCAAAGAGGCCTTACCCCGTTGGTTTACCGTCATGATCCCCGCTTTGGCGGGGTGTTCCATGATGGGCAGGTCGATGCTGCCTTCGGGCTGGGGCAGGGAGCCTTGTACAAGCCCCTGGTAGAATTTTTCAACGTCGCGGTGTTGGAAGGCTTCCGACAGGAATTTGTGCGTCGTTTCATCTTTTGCGAAGACGATGACGCCGCTGGTGTCCCGGTCAAGACGGTGAACGGTAAATATGTTGCCGTATTTCTGCCTTAAGATCGTTTTCAGCGAGGTTTCTTTGCCTTCGCGGTCCGGAATGCTGAGCAGGCCAGCGGGTTTATTGATGGCGATGAACTGATCATTCTCGAATAATATCTCGGGCTTGTACATGCGGGACGATTAATCAACTTTTACGTTTGGAAGAGCGGAAGTTCTTTTTTGCGGCGGGGCGGCCTTTGGCGGGGCGGCTTGCCCCTGGTCGGCTGGAGCTGCTGCCTGGGCGGCCTGCGCCTGGGCGGTTGGAGCTGCTGCTTGGACGGCTTGCGCCACCGCGGGCTGTGCGTTCGGAACTGCGTGCGCTGCTCGAGCTGGGGCGGCCCGAAGAGGGACGGGATGAGTTGCCGCGGGCCGGACGATCGAAGGGGCGGTTGCCGCGGTCGGAGCGGTTGCCGTGGTCGGAGCGATTGCCGCGATCGGAGCGGTTGCCATGATCAGAATGATCGCTTCGATCAGAACGTTCCCCACGACCAGAACGGTCGCTGCGATTAGAACGTTCGCTGCGATCAGAACGTTCGCTGCGATCAGAACGTTCGCTGCGATCAGAACGTTCGCTGCGATCAAAGCTGCCCTTTGACGCCGGGCGTTTGGGACCTCGGTCGCTGCGATCGGAACTGCGTTCGGGTTTGCCCTTCGACACAGGGCGCTTGGGGCCGCGTTCGGAGCGGTCGAAGCTGCGTTCGGGGCGATCGGCCTTATCCTCAGCTGCCTTGGCGGGGCGTTTTGCCGCAGGCTTCGCAGGGCGATCGGCCGAAGCCTTGGGGGCACGTTCAGCCGGTGCTTCAGGCGCGCGATCGGCCGAAGCCTTTGGCGCGTAGCTGGCTGCTGCTTTTGCCGACCGTTCGTTTGCTTCGATCTCGGCCGCTGCTGCCCATTCTTTGGCGCGTGCAGGGGAGCCTTTGATCGAAGAGTTCAGATATTTTAAAATGCGTATTTCCTTTTCCGTTAGAAAGCGCCATTTGCCGCGTTGTACGTTCTTCTTGGTCAGACCGGCGTATGTGACGCGGTCCAGTCCGCGAACGTCGTAACCCAGGTGCTCGAAGATACGGCGAACGATACGGTTCTTGCCGCTGTGGATCTCTATCCCGATCTGCGTCTTGTCCTTTGCGTCCGCATAAGCCAGTACGTCTACATGCGCGACGCCGTCTTCCAGCTTTACTTCGTCATTGATGATCTTGTCGAAGTCGGCCTTTGTCAGCGGCTTGTCGAGCGAAACGTGATAGATCTTTTTGATCTCGTGGCTGGGGTGAGCCAGCTTTTGCGCCAGGTCGCCGTCGTTGGTCAACAGCAGCACGCCGGAGGTGTTGCGGTCCAGGCGGCCTACGGGATAGACGCGTTCTGGCGTGGCATTGCGGATGAGGTCGAGGACCGTCTTACGGCCTTGCGGGTCGTCGGTCGTCGTGATATAATCTTTGGGTTTATTCAATAGAATATACGCGAAGTTCTTTGAGATCGTGACCTTCTTTCCATTGACCTTTACCAAGTCCGTTGCGATGACCTTGGTACCAGGTTCCATGACCGCTTTGCCATTGACCGTCACTTTGCCCTGACGGATCAGTTCCGCGGCGTCGCGCCGGGAGCAGATACCCGAGTGGGCGATATATTTATTTAAAGGGAGTTGTTCGCCTGTGGTGACCGCGGAGGGTGTTGCGTCCTTGCCTGCGGCGGCTCCTTTGGTGAAGGCGGATGGTGTTGAATCGGCGCCGGAGGCTTTGCCGGTACGGCCAAACTTTGAGCGGGGTTCGGCGGGCTGCCCTTGCTGGGCTTCGCGGGCCTGGCGTTTCTTTTCAAAATGCCTTTCGATGGCCTCTTTCCGCTCTTTCTTTTCGGCTTTCTTTTCCTGCCGAATCTCTTCTTTTACAGCGCTGTTCCGTTTTTTATTATAGAACTTGCTGAAATTATCCGTTTTACGTTTCATGACGTGGGGAATTGCTGTTTTACAACAGTAAGTTTTAATTAAACGGCAAATATACACCAAAAAAAACAAAGCCCCCGAATCGTTTCGGGGGCCTCTTGCTGAACCGAGCCTATAAACCGGATGCGTGTGAATTACTTCTGGTCCTGTTCAGGTGGTTGATTGCCGTATCTTTTTTCTTACTGTGATGCGCTCGCTTATTGTGAGTAGTATCATTGCCCTTCCAATCCTGCTCTTCACCGGTGCGGGCATCGAGGTTGCCCCTGATCTCGCGTACGGGATTGTTTGTGTTTTTTGACTTTGTCATAACAATCGTTTCGGATATTGCTTCAATTCGCTGGCCAACGGCTTCCGTCCCCCTTGTTCGCCTTTTTTCGTGTCAAAAAATACCTCTTTCGTGGAAATAAATCCATGCTTTTGTATCTTTATCCTGTTTGTCATAATATACATGGGAAAAGACCTCTTCAAGATAAAACAGCTTCAGGAGAAAATTGCCTTATATGAAGATATGAAGGCCTATGAAGAATTGTATGAGGTGTTGGGAAAAGGGTTGAGACGTTTCGCCAATATTTTTGTAAAATCGAATGAGGTTGCCGAAGAGATCGTTTCAGACGTATTTATCAAGCTCTGGCAGATGCGGAGCCGCCTCCCCGAAATAGACAACCTCAAAGTGTATTGTTATACCATCACGCGCAATTTTTCCTACAACTATCTCACTCGTCATTACAAGACCGTTGTCGTTAGTCTCGATGATGTCAGCCCCGAAACAATGATTGCGATCGGCGATCCCGAAAGCCTTTGTATCTCTGGCGAGATGGTGGACAGGATAAAGGCGGCTATCGATAGTTTGCCCCCACAGTGCCGGATCATCTTTCAGCTGGTACGCGATGAAGGCCTGCGCTATAAAGAGGCGGCGGAAGTGCTGAATGTGTCGGTGCTGACGGTGCGGAACCAGGTTGCGATCGCGACGAGGAAGATTGCGGCCTTGTTGCCGGCGGGGATTATGCCGGCTTGGAAGGAAGTAAAATAACAATCCCCGCTGGTGCGGGGATTTGTGTTATTGGGTGAGCGACTTTATAAAATCAACTTCTTTTGGATCGTAAGGTGTCCCATCGGGGCGGAAAATGTCGTGGAACCAGACCTTTGGTTCTGACCCATCGGGAATGGGGGTGTCCCAGGCGTATTTGGTGTTGGTCTTGCCGGCGACGAGGCCCCAGTTGATGGCAGCGACGTGCTCTTTCTTCAACATTGGCATTACGTTGAAGAAGGTGCTGTTGCGCAGCCGCGCCATGTATTCTGTGCAGATCAGCGGGCGGCCATAAGCTTTCAGGGTGTCGATCGTGTGCTGGTGTTTTTCGGGCGACTGGTAATCATGATAGGTGATCACGTCGGAATGGGAGAGCTGGAAGGCGTTGAGCTCGGGCAGCTCGGAACTCCAGACCCCTGCCGACAACGGCTGATCGGGGTTTGCTTCTCTTGCCCAATGGAAGATCTTTTCGAGCAGGGGAAGGCTTGCGTTCTTATTGTTGGAATTGCCGGGTTCATTATACAAATCCCAAAGCAGGATGCGTTTGTCGTGGCGGAAGCTGTTGAGGACATCGTGTACGTAAGTGTGAAGCGTAGGTTCGAGAGCCCCGGCATCTGCTGTAGAGCCGTAGTACAGTTTGCCCGGATCGCGCAGCCATCCGGAGTTGTGGATGCCTGGTTTTGGAGCGGGCTGCGGGCCGGCCTTGTAGGATTCGTTCCAGCAGTCGTCGAAGAAAACGAAAATGGTGCTGATATGGTGTTTTCCGGCAATGTCAAGATATTTGTTGACGCGATCCTTAAAACCTTTTGGATCTTCTTCCCAGGCGACATGGTGTAGAAAAACGCGCATGCAATTGAGGCCGATAGACTCGGCAAAGCCAAGTTCCTTGTCGATCGTCATCGGATCAAAGGTTTGGGCCTGCCACATTTCGAGCTGGTTGACAGCGGTGCTGGGGATAAAGTCACTGCCGCGCAGCCAGCCTTTTGTCGCATACCATTCGCGGGCATGCCCGGCGGACCAGACGGGACGCTCGCTCTCGTCCTGGTGCTGCGCGGCGACGGGACGAGTGGCCGGGGCCGGATGTGCTGGCGGTTTTGCCGCGGAAAGCGCGAGCAACCCCGCGGCGATAAGACTGAATTTTGTAAAAGCCATAGAAAGGAATTAGAGATGCAATTTAAGGAATAGGACCGGGAACACTGGGCCGGGGCGAGAGGGGCTGGAATAAGATGGACGCCAGAAACCGGGGACGCCAAGCCAGGAATCGTGAAGCCAGGCCGGAAGCAGAATACGCCGGCGGCGGAAACGCGAGTCCGATGGCGGTCAGGCTCAATATTCTCCCCCAGGTTTTGTGATCGATCCGCCTGTGGCCACGGGCGTCCCGAAGTTGGGCGTCCCATCCGGGTTCCAGGTGAATTGCTGGATACGTGGGCTGCGGGCGTTGCCGCAACCGGCACCGGCGGTGGAGTTCGCATGATAGAGTATCCAGTTCTGTTTTCCGTCGCGGGATACAAAGAATCCGTTGTGACCCGGTGCGTAAGCGTTACCGCTGGTCGAGGTGCTAAACACGGGATTGGCGGACTTTGTCCAGTCGGAAGGATTTAGCGGATCGCCGCCTGCCTTCAGGGTCAGCAGTCCCAGACAATAGTTATCCGTCCAGCAGGCGCTGCCGGAGAAGGTGAGGAATAGCCGGCCGGATGGATTGATCAGTGCTTCGGGACCTTCGTTGATAATGGGCGGCGCTCCTGAAGTCTCCCAGGAATAGGTCGGCGTAGAGATCTTGATACGGCTGCTCTTGAGGCTTAGCGGCGTAGCCATTTCTGCGATATAAATATCCTGTTCTCCGTTGACTTCGCCCGGCCAGCCCGACCAGATCATATACAATTTATTATTGTATTGAAAAGTAGAAGCGTCGATGGCCCAGTGGTCGCTGTCGTCTGCGATCTTGCCCTTGAAAGTCCAGTTGGCGGACAGCGGATCGGCGTCGTCATTTTCGAGCGCATAGATCCGATGGTTGTCATTGTTGCCGTCGTCGGCGGCGAAGTACATGAACCATTTGTTATTGAATTGGTGTAATTCGGGCGCCCAGATCTCTTTTGAATAGGGTCCGCTGGCTGGCGGCGTCCAGATGGTGACAGGCGCGGCCTGGGAGAGTGCCGACATTTTGCTGGTCTTATAGATCGCGATATGGTCGCCCATCGTATGGGTATAGAAATAATTCGTGTCGGACTGGATGACCCATGGATCGGGACCACCAGACAGGAGCGGATTTTTGAAGGTCGTGTCGGGGACGACGGTGCTATAGTTTCCGTTGCCGCCATGACTGCCCTTCCCGCAGGCGCAGGCGCCGGCGAGAAGGGAGATAGCGAATAAGAACAGTTTTGTGTTCATAGTGCTTATTTTAAAAGTGAAGGGACCGGCCTTTCGGTGTGATAAGTTAGTCTCAGTACCCAGGATTTTGCTTAAGGTTTGGATTCACGTCAATATCGAATTCGGGAATGGGATAAAACTCATCCCGGCCCGTTTTAAAATATTTAAAATTCGCATCGCGGGAAGCCAGCGATGCGTTGTAATCGCCCCAGCGTACGAGGTCTTCGAGTCGATGTCCTTCACCGCAAAGTTCCGTGACGCGTTCGTGTTTCAGCTGGGTGAGGAAGTCGGCCTGGCTGAGACCGGGTTTGACGGAGCTGAGGGTAGCAAGGCCTGCGCGCTGCCGGACCTGGTCGACGTAGGGGTAAGCGTCAGCGGTCTGGCCGAGGGCATTGAGGCATTCTGCGTACAACAGAAGTATGTCGGCATAGCGAAGGTAGCGCCAGTTGTTACCGGAGTGAAAGACTTCCGCGCTCATGGTCGAGTCATCCAGCTGTTTGCGGAAACAAACCTCGGAGGTGTTGCTATGCGCAACATTGGGATCGGTGGCAAGGCCGAGGGAGGTCCAGGTGCGGCCATAGGCCAGGGTATAGTCAGGGCCTCTTTCATCGGTGGAGTCATAGAGGAAGGTGGCGGCGAGGCGCGGATCACGTTTACCGTCTGTGGTCTTTTCCTGCAGGAATTCCCAGACGCACCAGCGGCGGGCTTGTCCATCCGTATAGCCGATGGGAGAAGGGGCAAAGAAAGGGGGAATGGAAGTACCGTAGTTCAACTGATCCGACGTGCCTACCTGTGTATCATCGTCATGGTTGTCGGAGGTGTTCATGGCGTTCTGGAATTCGAAGACGGATTCGGAGTTGTTTTCCGAAGTCTCGATAAAGTTGCTGCGATAGTTGGGGACGAGCGAATAGATGCTTTTGCCGGGCCCTGTCACGAGCCAGGCGAGCGCGGTCTGAGCGGCCTGGTAGTTGTGCTGCTGCATGTAGCATTTGCCCAGCATTGCATAAGCGGCGCCCATCGTAGCGCGACCGATATTGGCGGCATCATAGGACTGGGGCAGGACCGCGGCCGCGTCTGAAAAATCGCGTTCGCATTGCGCGAAAACACTGTCCTGCGGGCTTGTTGGCGGATAGTCGGTCACCTGTGAGGTATGCAGCTGGAGAGCTACGTTGCCGAACAAGGTCGCCAGGTTGAAATAGAAGAAGCCGCGGAAGAATTTTGCTTCGCCCAGCAGCTGTGATTTCAGCGTGGCGTCCATGTCGATCTTGGGGACATAATCGAGCACCTGGTTACAGCGGTTGATACCAATGTAGTCGTCCTGGTACACGGAAGAGAACTGCCAGTCGTTGAGATCGGTGATGTTAAAAGCGTCGTAGACGTTTATGATATCCGAGTTGGGGCTTGTGCTGTATCCTTCGTCGGAACGGATGGTAGTCATAAAAGGCAGCCAGCGGTTCAGACCTACGCGATGATAGGTGCTGTAGATGGCGTTGATGCCTTCCTGTGCGTCACTGGCCGTCTTCCAGAAGGCACTGGTGGTGACATCGTTGGGATCGGAGATGGTCAGGTCTTTTTTGCATCCTGCAGCGGCCACGGCAAGGAAGGTGACGATATATAAATACTTTTTCATTGTTGTTTTTTTTAGAAATCAAATTGAAGACCGGCGGACAATACGCGGCTTGGAGGCCAGTTGCCGGTGTCATATCCTCTTTCCAGGATACCATTACCGACGACGTCCGGGTCGAGTCCTTTATAGCTGGTGATGGTGAACAGGTTTTGACCGCTGATATAGATGCGGGCATTGTTGATACCTGCTTTTGCCAGGTTAGCTTTTGGCAGGTAGTAACCGATCTCGACATTGCGGACCCGGAGGTAGCTGCCGTTTTCGAGCCAGCGGGAGCTCTGCGCATAGTTGTTGACAGCCACCTGTGGGTCGTTGGGATCAACCGCCAGGCGTGGGTCCTTCCCGTTGGGATTGGATGGCGACCAGGGATCGATATCTTTCCGGAAGTTGGTCAGCTGATAGCCGTCCAGTACGTGGCGGACGTCGTCATAAATCTTTAGGCCAAAGACGCCGACGAGCTGGATGTTAAGTGTGAAATTTTTATAAGAAGCGTTGAACTGTGCGCCGCCCTGCAGTTTGGGCCAAGGGGATCCGACATATTGGCGATCCTTGTCGGTAATGCTTCCGTCGCCGTCTTTGTCGGCGTATTTGACATCGCCGGGTTTCGCATTGGGTTGGATGAGCTGGCCTGCCTTATTCTTGTAGTTGTTGATCTCATCCTGGCTTTTGAAGATACCAATGTCTTTGATCACATACCACTGTCCGATGGAGTGTCCAACCTCTGCGCGGATAAAGTCGGTTGCCTGGATATAGTCCACTCGGTTGCCGTTGGCATCGATACCCTGGTTGCCTACGGACCTCACTTTGTTGTCGATGGTTGTCAGGTTGGCAGAAATGTCCCATTTGAATGCAGTGCCAGGAGCGCTGCGGTAGGTAGCGCTCAATTCGACACCTTTGTTCTGGGTAGAGGCTGCGTTGATGACAGTAGTCTGTGCGACGGTCGTGCCGGCCGGGGGCTGAACGGCGCCGAGGTATTCTGCCAGCTGGGGTGCGATCAATACGCCTGTTCCCAAAGAGCTGTAGAGGTCAACGGTGAGGGATACCCGATTGTTGAAAAGATTGGCGTCGAAGCCAATGTTCTTTTCTGTACGCGTTTCCCAGTGGATATTCGGGTTTGCCAGGCTTGCCGTGTAGGCGCCAACGACGGGTGTCTGACCGACGCCATAGACAGCGCGGGGAGCGGTATTGATCACGGCTGCATAAGGGAAGCTGCTATAGGCGTCCAGGCCGCTGCTGATCCCGAGTTTACCATAGGAACCGCGGATCTTCAGGTCGTTGACCCAGGAAACATTAAAGAACTTTTCCTTGCTGATCCGCCAGCCCAGGGCTGCGGAGGGAAAGTAGCCGGTGCGGTTGTCGGGACCAAAGCGCGTATCCTGGTCGATGCGTCCCGTCAGGGTCAGCAGGTATTTGTCGCTATAGGTGTAGTTGATGCGACCCAGGTATCCATGCTGCCGCCAGAATACCGACGTTCCGCCGGAGGCGCTTGGCGTACCCGATGCCGAAGAGATCGTATTGTAAGTGTAGCCATTGACGGTTGTAAGGTAGGTACGGCCGGCGCTGGTAAATTCCCTTTCCTGCTGCGTCCGGGAGAAACCTGCAACGGCGCTGATGGTATGTTCTCCAAAGGTCTTGTTGAAGTTGAGTGTATGTTCCAGCAGGAAGTTGGTAAAGGTCGACCGGGTGTTCGATATGCTGGTTGCCGGCGGCTGGTTGCCATAGCGCCAGATGCCCGAGTCCCTTACTTCCCGGGAATAGTCGAAACTTGCTTCAACGCCTGCATTAAAGCGGTAGGAGAGCCAGTCCGTAAATTTAAAATCCGCATACCCGTTGCCAATAATCTTTGCGTAATTGTAGGTAATCTGGTCGAGGGCTGCCACTGCTGCGTAATTCGAGGAATAGGTCGGATAGTCGACCGAGCCAAAACCCCAGTCTCCGGGGTTGGAGGGCAGACTGGCGTATTGAGGGCCTTTGACGGCGATGATCGGTAACATGTCCGCCGCTTCGTAAAAAGCATTGATCCCACCGCCTGGCGCTTCGCCGCTGCTGTTGCTGAGCATGAGATTTTCGCCGATGGTGAGTCTTCCTTTGCGCGTATCCGTATTGATACGGATGCTCGAGCGCTGGAAGTCGTTGCCGATCAGGATACCTTGATTTTTATAGTAGCTGCCGGAGATCAGGTAGCTGCTGTAGGGCGAGCCGCCGGAGACGGACAGGTTATAGTCCTGGTCGTTCACGGTGCGGGTGACGGCGTCCTGCCAGTTGGTATTGATGGTGTTATTCGCCAGCTGGGCTGCATAGCCGGCAGGCAGGGCAACTCCCGTATTGGCATATTCCGTCTGAACGGTCTTAAGCCATTGGGGAGCATCCATGACGTTCCATTTCCTGGGCATGTTTTGCATCCCGACTTTTGTAGAGAGGGCAATCCTTGCGGGGCCGCTCTTGCCTTTTTTCGTGGTGATGATGATCACGCCGTTGCCTGCACGGGCGCCATAAATGGCTGCGGCGGAGGCGTCTTTGAGGATCTGTATGCTGGCGACGTCGTCGGGGTTGACGGTCGTGTTGGCATCCGAGAGCATTCCATCGATCACATAGAGGGGCGCCGTGCTTGAAAAGCTCGTGACGCCGCGGATCTCGACGGAGGGGTTGGCGCCGGGATTACCAGCATTGCGGACAGTTACGCCTGGGACGAGGCCCTGGATGGATTCAACAACCGAGCCGCCGGTGATTTTTGTTGCCTGCTCCATGTTTACGATACCGGTGGCGCCGGTGAGGTCTTTGCGTCTGACGGTTTGATACCCAATCACGATGGCATCATTGAGGTTGGAGACTTCGGCGCTCAGGATGATCTTCAGGTTGGTACTACCGGCGATGGGTACTTCCTGCTGCTGGTAGCCGACATAGGTAAAGACCAGCGTGTCGTTGGGGTTGGTCACCTGGAGGGTAAAGGTTCCGTCGTCTTTTGTGCTGGTCCCGTTGTTGGTGCCTTTCTCCACGACGCTGACCCCGGAGAGGGGTTCACCTTTATTGTTGGTGACCTTTCCTGTGACCGGCGGGGCTGCAGCGGGCGTCTGTGCCGCGGTATTGTTATCGCTGGTGATAACGACCAGGTTATCGCTCAGTTGTTTGTAGTGCAGGCTGGTATTGGCGAGGACTTTGGCCAGCACTTCGTCCAGCGGGGCGTTTTGAACGCGGATGCTGATCTGTTGTTCGCGTGGAAGAATATCATCTTTGTAAACAAAGCGGAAGAAGCCCTGGTCTTCGATAGCCTTGAAAACCTTCTTGATGGAAGCCTTTTCGAGGCGCAGGCTAATAGCGTTTTTCTGGCCGTAACTCTTTGCAAAAGACTGTGTAGAGAAGGCAAAAAGTAAGATAATGGCAAATTTCGTCATCAGCAGATGTTTGATGATAGAGCTGCGTGCATAGAATAATGCACGACATCTAAATTTTTGCATAATTTAGTATTGTAGGTAAAATGATAGATGTTGCCCCGTCAGGGGCAATATCTCTGTCTGTTATCGGGCGGGGATGCCGCAATCATCTTCCGCCTTCTTTCTTTAGTATGTGTGGGAATTTTTAAGTGATTCTTTTCATATAAGCAATTTTGGTTTACAATCGTTATGGGGCGATGAGGACTTCTTTGTTTTGGATCGTGTAGTGGAAATTCCCGGTTAGTCTGAGGGCTTCCATTACCTGTTGTAGATCTTCGTTCTCGAAAATGCCTGAATACTTGACCTTTCTTAACCTCTCTTCGGTGATCGTTACTTCAACACCATACCAGTGCCGCAACAGCGATGCAACTTGATCGAGGGACATGTCGTCGAAAGCGAGCTGGTTCCTTGTCCAGAGCGTTTCTACGACGGCGCTGTCCTTTTTCTGAAAGTGGAGGTTGCTGACGGTGAGCAGCGGTTCGTTGGTGTCGTCGTTTTTTCTGGCGAGCGGTTGTCGGGAGCGGATCGTTTCGGTGGGAACCGTCAGCCGCTCGTGGGTCTGAAGGATGATCTTTTTGCTGTTCTGATTGTGAAGGGTCACTTCGACGGAGCCTTGTATCAGGTCGGTCTCGGTGTTTTTTTCGTTGGTATAGCAACGGACGTTAAAGCTTGTGCCGAGGACCCGTATATCGAGGGTGCTCGTATGGATCAGGAAGGGATGGTCTTTGTCTCTTGCCACGTCGAAGAAGGCTTCTCCGGTAAGGAGGACTTCGCGGGAGCTGTCGCTCATGCGATAGTCGAGGCGGCTGTCGGCGTTGAGCCAGACCTGGGTTCCGTCGGGCAGCTGGAGGCGCGAGCGGGAGCCGGGGCGGGTTGTTACCGTGTTGTAGAAGACGGGCGCCGCGGGGCGGTGGTTTAGCCAGGCGAATGCGACTGCCCCGATGATCGTCGCAGCCGCGGCCAGGGAGGCTGGGAGGAGCCAGCGCCGGATTTTACGCGCGGGGGTGTCTTGGTCGGGAAGGGGGATGGATGCGCCGTTGGCGGATTGTGTGTTTGCTGGCAGTGCGGATGCTGCCTGAATGCTGGCCGCCGGCTGCTCGTATTTTAGCGCCGGCTCGGACAGATGGCTGCTGAGCCGCTGGAGGTGGCGGCTGAAGCTGTCCGAATGGGAGCCGGGGTTCTCGCCGTGGTGGACAGTTACCGCGCGGCCGCGGCCGGCTGTATCGGCGAGGCCGCTGTTTGGGGAAGCTGTCCCGGTTTCCGCCGAAGGTTGTTTCCAGAAGTTGGCAAAGACCTCGAACCGCAGGCTCCATTCGGGGTGGTCCTTCAGGGCCTGCGCCAATTCCCCGGCTTCTTCCGGGGTTGCCTCCCCGGAGAGCTTCAGACTTGCCAAAAACCAGAATCTTTCTTCCTGCATGCAGGCATAGACACTTCAACGGCCCCGGATGTACCAAAGGCGATGAAAAATATTTTTCCCCTATCCTATGTGTTTGATAATCAGTCAGTATCTTTAGTTGCGCCCTTCTTTTTATTTCCGTATTTTAAAACTAAATTTGTAAAAATGTCCTTTATGCAAGCGCAATCTGTGGATAATGATTTTATGAAATATTGGATGCGACTATCCGTTGTGGAGAAGCAGACACTGCTCCATGTTGCGAAGCATTATGTTGAGCTGAAGGACGACACTGGTCCCATCAGTGTTGAACAATACAATGCCGAAATCGACCAGGCCATGAAAAGGATGGATGCAGGTCAGGAAACCAGCCACAAAGACGTGGTGGAAATGACAAAGGGCTGGCTCCATGGAAAGTAGAAGAATCAGCTGGGATGATGAGGGGATAAAACAATTCAATAAAGCAATTCTCCATATCGCCGAAGATTCCATTCAAAACGCAGAAAGTGTTATGGCCGATGTGCTCGATAAAATTGAATCGCTCGCATCGAGGCCGGAAAAGTTTCCCCCTGACAAATTTAAAGTTAACAATGATGGCAGTTATCGGGCGTTCGAGCTGCATCGATTAAGAGTAGCTTATTATGTTGGTGAAGAGGTGATTCGGATCTTGAGAGTGAGGCATACCAGTCGGGAGCCCAAGAATTACTAAGATTATATTGATGCTTAATGACTCCGGTAGGCGAGGAAGACCGACTCGGTCTCCTGTATCCCATATCTGCGGAAGGGGGCGAGTTCGGAGGGGGTGAGGACCCGTACGCGGAAGCCGGTCTGGATCAGGCGGAGGACGTAGTCGTCGAGGGAGTAGATGCGGACATGCTCTTTATCGCCGAACAGGGCGGCCTGCTGCTGCGGATCGCGGAGGGTGGGATATTCTATCGTGCCGGGAAGGAAAGAGGAATAATGGACCTGTAGGATGGCTGCCCCGTTCCTGCTCAGTACGCGGTGGATCTCGCGCATCGCCTTTTGGTCATCGGGGATGGATTCGAAGATATGGTTGGCGATCACCAGGTCGAAGGCGCCATTGCGGAAGGGGAGGTTGGCGGCATAGCTGCCATCGACGGCGGATACGTCGGAGAATTGTCCCATCCATTCGAACAGCCGCCTTTCGGGCGCGCAATGCAGTACTTTCTTCTTGTGGATGGGGAGATAGCTGGAGATGACCGCCTTTATCAGCCGCTCGGCATTCCTGCTGCCGCAGTCAGGACAGTAGACGTTTTCTCCATAGGCGGCGATCACCTGGTTTGTCGTCAGCGCTTTTTCGATATCGTATCCCGGATATTCGGGCACCATTTTCATATAGGCGGCCCCGCAAAAATTGCAGGTATAACCCCTGCCTTTGTACTTGCGGTAAACGATCCTGTTGATGAAAGAAGGCCATCTGCCGTAGACAGACCGCAGCGGACGGTACAGGGAGATGCTTTTTAGAAAAGACTTCCAGTTTTCTTTCATTGAGCAAAGAAAATATAAATTTGACTACAATACTGTAGTCCCATGATGAAATTTGCTATATGTTTTCTCGCGCTTGGGTTCGTCTATTCCACTACCCTCTTCGCACAGTCAAAGCCGCCAGTCCTCACTATTTCAACCGGAAAAATCGAAGGGGTCATCGAAGCCAGCGGCGTGCATTCCTTTAAGGGTATTCCATATGCAGCGCCGCCGGTGGGCGCCTTGCGTTTTAGGGAGCCCCAGCCGGCTAAGTCCTGGACAGGGGTGAGAAAGGCGGATCATTTTGGGCCGAGGGCGATGCAGCTGGGGCTGTTTTCCGATATGCAGTTTCGCAGCGATGGGATGAGCGAGGATTGTCTTTATCTGAATGTGTGGACGCCGGGTTCGGGCAGCAAACTTCCCGTCCTTGTATACTTCTACGGCGGCGGATTCCGGGGCGGCGACGGATCGGAATATCGTTATGATGGAGAAAGCCTGGCGACAAAGGGATGTGTCACCGTTACGCTGAACTATCGGTTAGGCATATTCGGATTTCTTTCTTTACCGGAGCTGACAAAGGAGTCTCCGAATCACGCGTCGGGGAACTATGGTTTGCTCGATCAGCATGCGGCGCTGGAATGGGTCAAACAGAATATTGCGGCGTTTGGGGGCGACCCGGAGCATGTTACGATAGCCGGTGAGTCGGCGGGTTCTTTTTCCGTGAGCGCGCAGATGGCGTCTCCTTTGTCGAAAGGGCTGTTTGCTGCGGCGATAGGAGAGAGCGGGAGTTTGCTGGGGAAGAATTCGGCGCAGCCATTAGAGGCCGGGGAGAGGGATGGATCGAGTTTTGGTGGGAAGCTAGTGGGCGATATCACGGGCCTGCTGGCAAAGCTAAGAGCGATGCCAGCGGATTCCTTGCTGGCGGCTACGGCGAAGAGCGGCTGGTTCCCGGTAGTCGTAGACGGTTACTTCTTCCCCAAGACGCCGCGGGCGATCTTTGCGGCGGGCGAGCAGATGCATGTGCCTCTGCTGGCAGGCTGGAACAGTGCGGAGCAAAATTATAAGGCTCTCGTGGGCAACGACACGTCTGTTGAACATTACCAGCAGGAGGTACACAAGGCTTTTGGCGATAAGGCCGATAAGATCCTGGAAGTGTATAAGGCTACTACGCCGGCTGAAGTAAAAAAAGCGGCTACCGCATTGGAGTCGGATAATTGGATTGCCTATGGTACCTGGAAATGGCTGGTAGAGCATCTGGGCACCGGCGGGTCGCCTGTCTACCGGTATTGGTTTGCGCATCCGCGGCCCGCATCCGTAGATGGAAAGACGCCCGCTGCGGAGGGCGCTGGACATTCCTGGGAGATCGAATACGCGCTGGGTAATCTGAAGACAAATAAGGTATATGCGTGGACACCGCTGGACTACCGCGTATCCGACATCATGGAAAATTATTTTGCCAATTTTATAAAGACGTATAATCCGAATGGCAATGGTTTACCCAACTGGCAGCCGCTGTCGGCGGATGATCCGTCGTTCATGGTCATCGATGGTCTGCCACATATGGAGAAAGATCATCATGCGGACAGGTATCGACTATTGGATAGTTTCTGATTCCTCTCTATTATTGTGGGATTAAATAGCTCCCGATGTCCCAGAATCTATGGATCAAAATGGGTAATCTTGTTTTTGAACTGGAGAAAAAGCTTGGCGCACAGCCTGCTTCTCCCGCTGTGGCGCGTAATCTCGAGCGCATGAAAGCCGTACTGGAAGAGGCCGGTCTGCTGGTGCTCAACCCGAACGGAGAAGCCTATTCGGAGACCCGAACCGATCTGGAGGCCAGCATTACGGGGGCATCATCGGCCCGCCCCATGGTCGTTTTGGAGGTCATCAAACCTGTCATTTATTCCAACCAGGATGGAATCCGATCGCTTGTACAAAAAGGGGTGGTTATCGTTGGGAATAAATAAGAAAAAAAGTAACTATGTCTGGAACTATCAACTTTGCGATCGATCTTGGGACAACCAACTCACTGATTGCAAAGTCAAGTAATGGAAACGTCGATATTTTTAAGAATCCGGCCGGTATGAAAATGACCTTACCCAGTGTGGTTGCTTTTCGGAAGGACCGGATATTGATCGGAGACAAGGCGAGAGAATATGTGGAGAAGGATGCCGCCAATGTGTTTGCGGGCTTCAAGCGGAAGATGGGAACAAGCGAGAGCTTTTTCATACCTAACAGCGCAGAATTTAAAACCCCGATCGAGCTCAGCACGCTCGTGCTGCAGGAGCTGCGCAACTTTATCTTTACCGGAGAGACGCCCGAAAGCGTCGTGATCACGATCCCTGCCAGCTTCGACACGATACAGAGCAACGCCACGAAGGAGGCGGGCTATGCCGCCGGCTTTAAAGAAGTCGTATTATTACAGGAACCTATTGCGGCCAGCCTTGCGTTTGCCAATAAAGAGGGCAAGAGCGGCTTGAACGGTCAATGGCTCGTCTATGATCTTGGCGGTGGAACCTTCGACGTCGCGCTTGTAAAGATCGACGAAGACGAGATGAAGGTCGTCGATCACGAAGGCGATAACTTTTTGGGCGGCCTTGACTTCGACCAGCTGATCATTACCAGGGTCTTTGTGCCTTATCTCGAACAGAAGTTCCCAATTACCGACCTGGCGACGAAAATGCTAAGTGCCGGGGGTAAATACAACAAGCTTTATTATCAGCTTTTGTATAGGGCGGAAGAGGCAAAGATCGCGCTCAGTAATTATCCGAGCGCCGATATTGAATTTGACTTTACCGATGAGTCGGGCGAAGAACATGAAGTGTTCTTTACTATGGACCGCTCACAGCTGGATGACTGTATAAAAGACAAGATCGTGTATTCGATCTCTTTTATTCAGCGGTTGTTGGAACGGAACAATCTTACGTCGAAGGACATCGCCGAAGTCGTCCTGGTTGGCGGCAGCACCTATATTCCGCTGGTTCGGACCTTGTTGAATGAGAGTCTGCAGATTGCCGTGAACACGTCGATCGACCCGACAACGGCCGTGGTAGAAGGAGCTGCCTGGTATGCCGGCGGGAAGACCAGCCGGTTGGACAAGGCAGCTGCGGCACAGGGACAGGCTGCGTCCAAGGCCGCTGCTGCGTCGGGTATCGAAGTAAAGATGGCTTATCAGGCAACCAGCCGGGACAGCGAAGAATACTTTGCCGCTTCTCTGAAAAACGTGCCTCCCGGCAGCTTTTACCGGATCACAAGAGGCGATGGCGGGATGGATAGCGGTCTTAAACCTGCGGCGGATCGTATAAGCGAGATGCTGGCGCTTGTACCCAATGCCGTCAACAACTTTCATTTCAAACTTTACGATAGCCAGGGCGCGTCGTTGCCGGCGGATATTCCCGAGATCTATATCTCGCAAGGCAGGTTTTCGATCTTTGGTCAGCCCCTGCCCAATGATATCTGCCTGGAAGTGGATGATATCGCCAATAATACTACCCATCTCGAGGTGATCTTTGAACGGAACGCGATTTTACCCATCCGTAAATCCGTCACCAAGACGCTGAGCAGGACCATCACACGCGGCAGCGATGATCAGTTGCTGATCAATGTCGTGGAAGGTAGTCGTTACGCGTCCCCCCAATCCAATCTTACGATCGGCGTTATTGCGATCTCCGGTAAAGATCTGACCGCGGACCTGATCAAGGGGTGCGATATCGATCTGACCTTTGAGGTCAGCGAGAGCCGGGATATAACCGTTAACGCCTATATCAGCATGGCCGATCTTGATTTTAAGGAAGTGTTTAGCCCTTCGGCCCGCACCGTCAACGTCGTTAGGATGCAGGAGGAGACGGATTATCTCCAACGGGTTGGCCGTAGGCAGCTGGACAAACTCCTTGCAAAGGAACTCTATGAAGAAAGCAGCGAGCTGCAGCTGGCGTTGACCGAACTGGAAGGCATCCAGCGGCGGCTGAAGACCCTGCCGCAGGATGACGTTACGGATACGAAATATCAGCTCGACGACCACAAGCGGCGTATAGCGCAAGTCATCGACTCCGTCGAGAAAGGCGAAGGAATGCAGGTGCTGAAAGAAGAATATTTCGGAAAGAAGGCTTATTTACAGGAGTTCCTTGAAGAGAAGAAGAACCCTGAGATGCAACGGCGGTTTGACGCGTTGACGGCGGAGGAAGGCCAGTGGATCAACCATTGCAGCAGACAGTTCCTGCGCCTGAAGATAAACGAGCTGAACACGATGACCTGGGAGGCAAAGAAGCGCGATATCGGGTTCGTGACGGCCGTGTATATGAACTACGCAATGAAGCCCGACAACCAGTATGAAAATATTTCTGAGATACGCGCATTGAAGAAGAGAGGCGATGAGGCGTTGACCCGTCAGAACGTCGATGAGATCCTTGCAATCGTCTATCGGATGTACGAGCTGCTTATCGACAAGCGCGGCGCTGACGAAACGATCAAGGGAACTGGCTTAGGCTAATGGGGCTTACTGTGCAGCTTTATCGAATCCGCGTTGTGTCTTAGGATGGAGTCGGTGATACTGTCGAATAGCTGTTTTTTCATCTGGTAGGTCGGCTCTGCGTCTTGCTGATCCCCTTCGCTTTCCTTATGGGGAGAGGTGAAGAAAACAAATACAGCGAACAAACCGCCAATGACGGCTCCGATCCACTGGCGCCGCTGGACCTTCGAGCGGTGTTTTTCTATCCGCTGCATTTCCAGCTGCTTGAATTCCAGTTCATTCTTTAGCTCTGCGGAGATTGCCAGCTCATAAGCATTGTCTATCCAGCTAAGCGCGAGTTTGCGATGACGGGTATGTCTGTTGAATACCTTGATCGACACCTGCATCATCGTAAACGCGTACTTGTCTTTTATAAACCCATTATACGTATTGGGAAGAAGCCTGATCATCGCGATGTAGGATGCGCTTAAAAGAAAAGTGATCCTTTTCAGGTTGGGGTCCCAGGGCAGGTTGTTCTTCTTTTCCAGATAGTGTTGGAGAAGCGCAAGACTGTGTTCCAGCATTTTTATGCCCGTCAGCCATGCTTTTGAATTATCTGCGCTGGTCATCAGGACGGGCTGGGCAAGAAGAGCTTTGAGGCCATCGACATTATCCTGGGACAGACAATCCTGCAGTACGTGCGTAAAGGCCGTTTGGAACCAGGGGCTGACCCAGGCGATAAAGTTAGGGTCTTTATAAAGCGGGTTGGAGGCAAAGTGCGCGGCTGGGCGGTATTCTTCGAGGAAGGTAAGGAGGTTCGTGTCGGCCGTTATTGCTTCGTGCCAGAAGAGGAGGGTCTCGTCCTGCAGTTCTTCGAAGTATTGGAGGATATCATTCTTGCTCCATTTTATTCCTTTGATGTCAAGCGTGTCGCCGTTAAGCTCTAATTCCGCCAATAGCTTCTTCCGCTGCAACAGAATAGCTTTTTTGTCAAAAGGGTGCGGCAAATTTCCATCGAAAAACACAACGGGAGATACATATCTCATTTCCAACGACTCATTTAAGCCCCGAAGCTACGGATTGTCCGGCGTATTTGGGGGGTATCTTTTTGCGTGGAGAAGCCTTCTCAGCGAATCGCGGTCGTGTAGGATAGCTGCTGCGTCTGTTGGTTGTGATGGATGGGTGAAGGGCCGGATGTCGACTGGCTGCGGAATGACTTACAGGTGAGCAGTTTTATCAGTATCACCAGCGCAAGCCATATAAACCTTGGAAATTCGCGTGGCTTTTCCGCTTTTTTCCGGATGGAAGACATTTCTGCCATCTTTGCCTGGAGCTGTTGTTTTATGCTTTCCGATACCGCAACCGACAACGCGTTGTCCATCCATATTTCGGTGAGTGACCGGTTGTGGCCGCTCTTATTGAAGGTGTAGATGGCTGCCTGCATAATGGCGAAGGCGTATTTATCTCTTATGCCTCCAAAGCGGTTGTATGGAAGCTTCTGTATAACCAGCACATAAAGATGCGACATCAGCGGCGACACGTCGTCTATCCCGAGATCCGTTTTTTCGGGAAGCTTGTTTTTATAGTGTTCGATCAGCGAGATATTGTTTTGCAGGATATTGCCGATCTGTATCCAGGCTCTTTCCTGGTCATATTCGGTCATCAGCAGAGGGTTGGCCAGCAGGTTTTCGAGACCGGCGTCGTCGATTTGCTGGAAGCAGCTGTTCGCCATGCCGATAAAGGCGTCGTAGTAATAGGGGCTTATCCAGGAGAGAAAGCCTGGGTCGGTATACAGTGGGTTATGAATAAAACGATCCTTTGGCAGGAAACGGCGGCCGTCCTGCAGGAAGCCGAGGAGGACCGGGTCTTCGGCTATAGCTTGATGATAGGGAAGCGCGTCGTCCTGCTGGAGGGTTTCGAAATAGTCGATGATATCGCTTTTGGACCAGGTATGGCCGGAGAGCTCGATCGTTTCACTGGCGTTCAGGTCGAGTTCGGCCAGCAACTTTTTACGTTGTAACTGAATGGATCTTTTGTCCAGGGGATTTGGAAGGGCGCCGCCGAATAAGGTGCCGGGGGAAAGGTAGGGCATGGAGGCAATATATAAAAAAAGATGCTGTCATTAA
Source organism: Chitinophagales bacterium (assembly GCA_015654595.1). Taxonomy (GTDB): domain Bacteria; phylum Bacteroidota; class Bacteroidia; order Chitinophagales; family Chitinophagaceae; genus Puia. Next base: position 38,162 of record JAATGQ010000030.1, read on the forward strand.
AAAAAAGTAGACGGCATCTTTTTTCGCGTATGTCCGGCAAAGATATCTTTGCCGGGAAATGGGAGCTTAAAGGCTCTCCGTTTTTTTATCGGGCTTCGCCGGGGCCTCCTGGGCCGCGGTGATGTTGATCCATGTTTTCGAACTGGCTGTACTGGTCGGGTGTCAGCACAGATTTAAACGCGTCCTTACGTTTAGCAAAGAGCGCTTTTTCCTGTTCTCTCTTTTGTTCGGGCAGCAGGTCATCGTTTTCATGGATGGCCTTCATCTGGTCGCGAAGAGATTTTTCACCTGTCTTGATCTTTGCCACTTGGTCATCGCTCAGGTTCAGGCGCAGCTTTAGCCTTTCCAGACGGGCAGCTTCCATTACCTGCATGTCTTCGGACATTTTCTTCTTATGATTGGCGATCTCTTCCTTCTGCTGAGGGGTCAGCAGCGCTTCGAGTTTGCCTTTCTTTTCCTTGCGAAGTGCAACCAATTGTGCCTTGTACTCTTTCAGCGTCATATTATCCTTTTTATACAAGTCTTCTTCTTTCTGGCGATAGTCCTTATTGATCGCCATCAGCTGCCTGCGTTGTTCGGGTGTATAACGGATATGTTCAAATCCGCCGCGGCGTCCGTGATGTCCCATTGCGAATCCTTCACCACCATGTTCTCCGGGGCGGCCCCAGCCTTCTCGGCCACGTTCGCCTCCTGGACGATGACCCCGTTCTCCGCGGCCACGTTCGCCTCCGGGACGATGATCCCAGCCTCCGCGGCCGGCCCAGCCATCCGGACCGCCGGGGCGTCCATCAGGACCACGGTGAAAATCGCCTCTGCGGGCTGTACTGTCTTTGCCATTACTCCAGTGGCGGTGCAAACCGTCGCGGTGGGGGATGGAATCGGTCGCTGCCGGTGTCTGAGCATGGGCTGCCCAGCCGAGGAAGAGGACTCCTGCCGATAGGATCGTCTTTTTAAGGGAAAGGGAAGAAATATTCATAGCATTGCTGTTTTATACTTTTTAAGACCCTTGAAGGGAGGCGATGTTTAAAGCGAAAAATTCCTAATTACCTCTAAAAAATTGGTTTTCGCCGATTGGGTGTCGTTTCGGGTGAACGCATTTTTCGTATTTTACAGGCCATATGGCTTCTATATTCAATATCTTCCAGCGGTCCCCCGAAGGGGGCGGCGAACCTGAAAGACCCATCGCCTTTGGCCAGTCCTGTACCTGGCTTGCACTGAAAACGACTGACACTGTCCAGGTTGTCAAGGCATTAGGCCTTAAAAAAGCAAAACCCTGTAATTGGACAAAGGGGCTTGAGTACTCCGCAAACGGACTTTGTTTTGTAACCCCGCCGGTAGATGGCTGGACCCTGGTGGTTAGCTCGAAGCAGCTGCCCTTGCTGGATGGAACCGTGGGGCGGGTATATACTAAAAGACTGCTGGAACGTCTTAGCATCACTTTTGGGGAGGCCCAATATTTTGCGTCTTATACCTCTATAAATGTGGAGAGCTGGGCGCGGGCGAGACATGGAAACGTGGGACGAATCTTTCATCGAACTTCTATATTATTGAGTATCAACGAGGGGAATGCAGGAGAAGGCGAGACAACGACAGCCAGCGCCGCAGCCGTTGCCGGGCTTTGGAGTGTGAATCCCCTTACCCTTTGGGAGAGGACCGAGAAGGGGATGGGCGTAGCGGGCAGGCTGCAAAAGGTATAACCGGCCGGGAGCTGGGGGCTGGCGGCCGCGGTCGCGGTTGGGCTCCGATTTTTTCGTACCTTCGCGCCCTTGGACCCGCCTCGCAAAACGGGTTCTACCTTACACAGTGGCAAAGACAACGGAGAAGAAGAACATCAGGCACCTGAGCCTTTCTGAACTGGAAGAATACTTCGGTTCTATCGGGGACAAAAAATTCCGGGCAAAACAAGCCTATGAGTGGATCTGGCAGAAGCATGCCCATTCTTTTGAAGAGATGACCAATCTCTCGAAGGAGTTGAGGCAGCGGCTGGCCGATGATTTCTCTTTCCCCGCGCTGAAGGTCGATGCGACGCAGTATTCAGCTGATGGGACGGTCAAAAGCCGCTTTAGAACCTCGGACAATCACATGGTGGAGGGCGTTCTTATCCCAACGGATGAACGTAAGACCGCCTGTGTCTCTTCGCAGATCGGCTGTTCGCTGAGCTGTAAGTTTTGCGCTACCGGTTATATGGATCGCAAGCGCAACCTCGACTACGACGAAATTTATGACGAGGTGGTGTTGATCAATCAGCAGTCTCAGCGGGTATACGAAAAGAATCTTTCGAATATCGTTTTTATGGGTATGGGAGAACCATTGCTCAACTACAAGAACGTGTTGAAAGCGATCGAGCGTATCACCTCTCCCGATGGTCTTGGCATGAGCCCCCGTCGTATCACCGTCTCTACGGCAGGTGTGGCGAAAATGATTCGTCAGTTGGGTGACGACAAGGTAAAGTTCAAGCTGGCGCTTTCCTTGCACGCGGCGAATGATAAGAAGCGCAATGAGATCATGCCGATCAATGAGAGCAATTCCATCGCGGCCCTTGTTGAAGCGTTGAATTATTTCTATAAGCAGACCGGCAATGAAATTACGTTTGAATACATCCTCTTCAGAGATTTCAACGATAGCAAACAGGATGCGGATGAGCTGGTAAAGCTTTATCGCCAGGTTCCCGCGGATCTCGTCAACATCATCGAATACAACCCGATCGAGCAGGCGCTCTTCTCGAAGCCGGAAGAAGACGTGGTCGAGCTCTTTATGCAGCACCTTGAAAAGAACAAGGTCAATGCCCGTCTTCGCCGCAGCCGCGGGAAAGACATCGATGCTGCCTGCGGACAGCTGGCGAACAAAGAATAATCGATGCTGCCTGCGGACAGTTGGCGGACAAAGAATAATCGATGCTGTCTGCGGACAGTTGGCGAACAAAGAATAATCGATGCTGTCTGCGGACAGTTGGCGGACAAAGAATAATTATGGATACAGCGCTTCTCTTCGAACATATCGGCCGCCATATAAGCCTTACCGAGGAAGAGAAAGCCTATTTTGTTACCCTGCTCCATGAAAGAAAGCTTAAGAAGAAACAGTTCCTCAACCAGGAAGGAGAAGTCGTTAAAGGGCCTGCCTTTGTGGTGTCGGGTTTGCTGCGTTCTTATTCGATGGATCGCAACGGCTTCGAGCATGTCATCCAGTTTGCTCCGCCGGGCTGGTGGATTGGAGATATCCGGAGTATGACAAAGAAGGAGCCGGGGACGCTGTATGTCGATGCATTGGAGGATAGCGAGATCCTCTGGATGTGGGCGGCGGACCGCGATATCCTTTTTACGAAGGTCCCGAAGTTCGAGCGGTTTTTCAGGATACTTTCCGAAAATGCGCTTGGCGCACACCAGGAGCGGCTGGTGAACATTCTCAGTCTGCCGGCTGTCGACAGATATGCCAGCTTTTGTAAGCTCTATCCAACACTTATTGGCTGTCTGCCGCAGAAGCAGGTGGCTTCCTATATCGGCGTTACGCCGGAATTTCTCAGTAAGATGCTGAATACGACCCCGGTGCGGGGTAAGAAGTAGTCGGGCACCTGCTTTGTGCGCCCTGCGGTGCACGCGGGAAGGGGGCGCTTGCGGTGTGCGCCCTGTGGTGCACGCGGGAAGAAATAGTCGGGCGCCTGCGTTGTGCGCTCTGTGGTGCACGCGGGAAGGGGGCGCCTGCGTTGTGCGCTCCACGGTTTCCACGGCTTAATCTACATTATTTTCCTGCGGTCGTCCTGGTGGTAACTTTGTATCACAAAAGGAACGATATATGAACAGAAGAATAGAACGCGTCATTGCACAACCCGAAGCTCCCGGCATGGTCGGTGACGGTTTCAGGGTCTACAATTATATACCAGGCGACAGTATTCCTCAACAACGGATCAGCCCTTTCCTGATGCTGGATTTTGCCGCAGAGATCGACTTTGCCCCTTCCGGGCATCAACGTGGTGTTGGCGTGCATCCTCACAAAGGATTCGAGACGGTGACCATCGCGTACAAGGGTAGTGTTGCGCATAATGACAGTGCGGGCAACAGCGGTGTGGTCAACCCTGGCGACGTCCAATGGATGACTGCCGGTTCGGGTATATTGCATAAAGAGTATCACGAGGAAGCCTATTCGAAAAAAGGCGGCCCCTTTGAAATGGTGCAGCTTTGGGTCAACCTGCCAAAGAAAGACAAGCTGACGGCGCCGCATTATCAGGCTTTGACCAAGGACCAGATGGGCAGGGTATCGCTTGCCGATGGAGAGGTCGATGTCATAGCTGGGGAGTTTGATGGCGTAAAGGGGCCGGCCGAGACGTATACGCCGGTTGAACTTTATAACGCCAGGATTCGCAAGGGCGGGCGTTTGAGTATGACGCTGCCTGCGGAATATAATACGGCCATACTGGTAGTGAATGGGAGTGTTGTCGTGAATGGCCGTGATGCGGCTGCGCATAGTTTTGTGTTTTTCGCAAATGAAGAAGGGGACATTGCTATTACCGCTGCTGAAGATGCCGTGTTGCTGGTGTTGAGTGGAGAGCCGATCGATGAGCCTATTGCGGCCTATGGTCCGTTTGTGATGAATACCCATGAGGAGCTGGTGGAGTCGTTTCGGGAGATGAATGCAGGGAAGTTTGGGGTGTTGGAGTAAGACCTTGAAGAATAATCGCCGGCGGGTTTCAGGGCCTGCCGGCGCCCAAAAAGAATGTTATGCAAAAGAAGATCGATCATATACTAAGCGGCCGCGTGAAACAGATCACGCCTGATGAGACGGTACGTCAGCCTTTGCCGCATGCCGAGTTTCGGTTTGCCAATCCTTTCATCGTGATCCACCATCTTGGGCCGGAGACGATCGCCGCAGGGTCTAAGTTTAGGATCCATCCCCATCCGCATCGCGGCTTTGCACCCGTGACCTTTCAATTGCAGGGCGAAGGTTATCACAAGGACAATGCGGGACATGACGAGACGATTGTTGCCGGCGATGTGCAGTGGATGTTTGCCGGGAAGGGGGTCCTGCATAGCGAGGGGCCATCTGCGCGTTTGCTCGAAACCGGCGGCACGCAGGAGTTGATTCAGCTTTGGATCAATGCGCCTGCTGTGCATAAGGGGGAGGAACCTTTTTACCAATCGGCGCGTAAGAGTGAGCAGCCTTTGGTTTTACAGCAGGAGGGCGTGTCGCTGCGGTTGGCCAGCGGCGAATATGAAGGGCAGAAGGGGCCGTTGAAAAGCTTTACGCCGGTGACGATGCTATCCGGGAGGATGGAGAAAGGCAGCCGCGTGCAGTTGACGGCTGAGCCTGGATATTGGACCTTGCTTTATGTTGCGCATGGGTCTGTGCTGGTTAATTGCGAGACGGTGAATGAGGGGCAGCTTATCGTTTTTGAGAAAGAGAATGATGAGATCATCGTTTCGGCTGAAGAGGATACACAACTGCTCTTTTTATCCGGTGAGCCCATCGATGAGCCGGTGGCTGCGAAGGATAATTTTGTGATGAACACGGCTGCGGAGATAGAGCAGGCGCTGGATGATGCAAAGAACGGGAGGTTTGGTACCCTGGAATATTGATCAGAGGATCAATTTGCAGGTGGATCCTTTTGCAGTATGCCAGCAGGAAAATCCCAACTCTATTAATACAGCGGCTTCAACTTGCCGATCGTCGGCCAGGTGCACGACGAAAGTTTTTCTTTTCTCTACTTTAAGAAGGTGAATGATGACTGCGCTCCAGATGAGGCGGGCGTTGCCTGTATGCTGAAGGACGGCGATCGGCGCGGTGAGGAAGATCTCTTCCCCGGCCGTCTCGAGCAGGAAGAGCCGTGTGCGGCCTGTAACGGCTATCCAGCTGTCCTGGCGGGATGGTATTCTTGTCTTTATGGATTGGTCTGTCAACATGCGGAATATTTTCCATTGCCAGTATTCCGATTGATGGGCTTCTTCGCCAAACCATCTGCAAACGTGCATCCAGTCAGCTTCTGTCAATGGACGGAAACGAAAGGATGGAGGTATTGAGTAGAACATGGGTATAAAAAATGATGAGTAGATACCTTTAATTTCTCTAAAAGGTATTTTCAATACTTTTAGAAGATTACTTATGTGATTATATTTAATAGAGCGCTCCTGGAATCAAAAATTTTAACCGTTAAACCACGCTACAATGAAATCTCTACTCTTTGTCGCAATCGCGGCTATTACGCTTTTTGTATGTGGATCTTATACTTCTAAGGGCAAGCAAAGGCCTATCCCGCACCAGGCGCAGAATTTAAAGACAGCGTACTATTTTTATTTTTCCGACAATGACAGTTTCGACCAGTATGCTCAGCTTTCAGCAGAGATCACTCATCTGGAAGATATCTACCAGACTATAATCAGCACGGACCCATTTGGCGGGACGTTGGTCGCCAATGGATATACGAACAATCTCCTTCCGCACAATACCTGGCCGGTTGAGCTTTACGCTCATTAACATTTCTACAGGCATGCCATTAAAAATGGATCTTGCAACCTGCAAGAAAAGTTCGTAATGGGTTTAGCGTTTCGGCGCTGTTAGTTTCGGGGTCGACTCCCTTATAAGAAGTGATCAGAAACAGGTTCTGTGCCTGTATATAGATATCAATCTGACATTTCTTGTGTTTTACAGAATCGATATGATAATTCAACTGGACATTTTGCAGTCGGAAAAAGGATGTATTTTTAAGCATGTAATCCGAATTGATCAAATAAGCGAGCGTTTTTGCAGCCGGTGAATTTTGTGATGTGGTCAATTTTTGGAATCGGGCTTTATCTCCCGGCTTTTCCCAGTAGCCGGTCACGTCTGCGGGCATATTTGAATAGAGACCTCCCTTTATGGAGCCGGGAGGGTTGCTGGCGAAAATACTGGCATGGTAGTCAATATTTCTGCCGGTCTCCCATTGGCCTAAGACATCCAGCTGCAAAGGTCCATAGTTGAAAGTATTGGTAATACCGCCAAAGCAGGTAATGTCTGTCTTGCCGACAATGGATTGGACACTGGTATTCAGGTTGCCGTTGGGGTCCATGCCTTTGAATTGCGATAGACCGGTATTGGGGTTGACGCCAAGGTACCGATAGGCTTTTACGACGTTTAAAGATTGTCCGATGACCAGCTTTTTTGAGAAGTCATAGATCGGGGCGGGAGGGGTTGGATAGGAGAGTAATCTATTCGATGGCAAGGTAAGATTGATGGAGGCAGACCAGCTAAACTTTGAGAAGTTGATTTTTCCGCTTGAGAGGCTGAGTTCCCATCCTTTATTCTCGATGGCCGCCTTTTCACTTTCTAAAACGATGGCTGTCCCTTTAATGGGGAAGTCCCTTGGAAGCAATTGGTTTTCGCTGACGCTTCTGAAGTAAGTGATGCTAATGCTAAACAGATTTTTGAGTAGGGCAAGATATAGGGTTGCTTCTTCCTTTTTGATCGTCTCCCATGGCTTGTCGTGGCCCTGGAGGATAGGATTGTAATAGGCAGGCATACTTTGCAGAAGAATGGGCATTTTTCCCGGAAAATAGTTGTTGTTGCCTGTCAATTGGTTACCCGTTGTGCCGTAGCTTAGATTCAATTGTCCGAAGTTCAGGATATGTTCCAGCGGCTTGAAGAATTTTTCCCTGGAAAAGATCCATGAAGTTCCTGCGGCTCCGAAAAAGCCATATCGAAAAGGGTTGGGACTGATCTTACAGCCATCTTCCGTTGCTGCAAGGGTTAGAATGATTTTTTCTAAAAGGGTGTCTGTCAGACGAGCAAAGGCGGACTGGTGTTGGATTGCGTTACTGAAGTGGGTTTGTTGTAAAGAAGGGGCCAGGTCCAGCCGGTTGAGATTGCTGTCATTGATATAGCCTGAACCGGTCAGTGTTTCGATGGAGTTGTTCTGCTGGTCTATCGGGACTGCGAGTTGCGCAAATAATTTGTGTCCGCCAAAGTGAAGTTTATATTCAAGTGTGGGTTTGATAACAAAACTTTTGGCGGCAGTTACAGCATAATAGCTGCTGGCTGTAACCGGACCTTGTGCAGTATCGAGAGAATTCAAGGGGATGTGGCTGAACTCCCTTGTTTTGATGTTGTTGGCGCCGATGGTAATTCCCAACGTTAGCGACTTTGAGATGGAATAGGTACTTATAATGCTACCCAGCGCATTATACGATAGTGCTTTATACATATCGAGCGTATATGCATCCGGATTGTCTATAGGGAGGTAATTGTTATAGAATACTATTTGTCCTGCATTGTTGGTGGTTTTTGGAGCATCGCGCACCATGAATTGGAATCGGGTAAGATCAAACGTAAACTGGTGGTTCCAGTCCAGATCAAACAGATAAGAAAGGGTAGTATTCCATTTGCCGTTGCTGCTCTTATGGATAAATGCGCCTGTATTAGAAAATGATTGATGCACTGGCCGGTCGAGGAGGACGCTTTCTTCATAATTCCAGCCAAAGCTTTCCGCATATCTGTTGTATTGCGTATTCTTACTCGCACGTATATGAAAGTTAACCGAACTGGCAAGATGTTCATAGAAGTGTTTTGCCCAGTCGTAGTTTCTTGTCGTATCGAGAACCGTCAGGTCTGGTGCGTTACTGGCGTTGGGAATATATCCGTCATTTGCCAGGGCGCTTCTTCTGGCTGCATAATAATTCGAGTTTGACATCAACTGCAATTTTCTATCGGGCAGGCTAAATCCAGAGGAAATGTCCATGGTCAGACTTGGTCGTCCGGGTTTTCCCTGGTTGGTAGTGATGAGGATCACTCCTCCTGCGCCTCTGGCGCCATAGATAGCGGTAGCGACCGGGCCTTTTAGTACTTCGACCGTGTCGATGTCGCCCAGCGCAAGCAATGAGAGGGGGTTTAGCGAGCCGGCTGAGTTGCCGGATGGAATATTGCTGATGGAGAAGTCGAATGTTGGGAAGGGGACGCCGTCTATTACAAAAAGGGGAGCATGTACGTTCATGATGGATTGAATACCGCGAAGCAGCATCAAAACAGATGAGCCGGCTATTCCATTGATCGGGATAATCTGCAGGCCGGGTATTTTCGCTACAAGAGCCATAGGCAGCGGCCCTGAGAGCTGGTGGTTAAATTGCTCGCCGGCGAGTTTAACCCCGTCGCCGGCAGCGGTCGTAATATGCGTGTGCTTAGAATAAGCGGTAGCTTCTTTACTGCTCGTACTTACATCCATTTGAATGAGCAATGATCCGGAGTGAGCGAGTTTCTGAATTTGGGGCTGCATACCTGCATAGGAGATTTTAACGGTTTGCGGGAAATGGCGGACTTTTAATGTGACTATGCCTTCCTGGTCCGAAGAATAGGATTTTTGATTGCCGTTCACGGTGTTATTGGCATTCTTCAGATAGTCGCCAGTGCTCGTGACAATGCGAAGGGTTACGACTGGTATCGTCAGTAAAAAGGTTGTTCCCTTTTTGTGGAGATCGTATCCAATTGTTTTGGCTATCAGGATTATAACTGATGTACAGGACATGTCGTTGTTAACGTTGATAGTGTTATTAAGACATTCGTTGCAATCCTCAATGGTGAATCCTGTATCGGTTTTGTGGAAAATGCTGTCTTGCAGCTGGTATACAGAATATTGTCCTTTTTTAATAAGCTTTGAATTGGATTTCGCTTGAGCCAGGAGATTGAAAGGAAGAATAATGCATGTGGCGAAAGCGATCCATAACATAAACAGTGTAGACTGATTATTGCTACAAACCATAGTTTTGGTTGTTTTAAACTTTTTAAAAACCTTAACCTTTTTGCACGTCAAATCTGATCTCTGGACGTGCAGATCTTCTATTTGCAGTTAGGGAAGAGTAGGGTTGACTTATTTTGTTATCATTATATGATTGTTTTTTATGATCAAATGGTAGTTTGAATTTGTCTTGATGATCTGCAATAAATCGATCAGATACTCGCCATCTTTGGGGATAAGCCCATTTCCGGCCTTTCCTAAAGTGAGCGTGTCGATATCATTGTCGAAGACCGGGGCATCCAGATTATACCAATTGGAGACCTCAATCAATGATTGCCGTAGGTTTTGTTTCCTGAAATCAAAGTATCCGAGGTGAGTTGTATTGTCAAATAATTGCTGTCGAAGCAAAGTAGTATCAGTATTGACAACTATAGTTGGACTATTTCTATCGATGATGGCTTCCTGACCTTCTTTTACGATCTTTTCGTCGGTTCCGTTTGAGAACTTAACTTTTCCACGGATCATTTTAAGCGATGCCTGGTCTCTATTAGCGAAGTCCTGGATAGAGAAAGCTGTTCCGATTACCGATATATTGCTCTTGCTGCCTTTTATAAGGCAGTGTCTTGACATGTTTGGCGGAATATCATAACTTATATCGCCATTCATTTCAAATATTACTTTTTCTACAGAGGTCCCTGCCTGCCAAATGGTGTACGATATACGCGAGCCGCGCATGACGATAAGTTTTATTCCTGATGGGAGGGAGACATTAAGGGGCGACGAGTTTTCTGGAACGGTGATGCTATGTGTTTCTGGATTTTTATCCGTTCCCTTGTTTGGAAATTTGGCCGCGGGACCGGGAGTGTAACTCAGGAGATCAGTTTTCGATTTTCTGATAATCCAGCCTTTTGCATTTAAAAAACTTCCTGAGGGAAGGCTGTCGAATCTTATCATTCCCGAGTGGCTGGTATTAAATACTATATTGGCAGTGGTGTCTTTGTGCGGGATGGACGAAGCCGACTGGTAGTCGGATGGCTTGTCAATGGATTCAGATCGATGTCGATGTGTGATAGCAAACGTAGTGAGGAGGATTATCGATACCAATACTGTTAGTCCGATGGCGTTTACCCAAAACGGACGATTGGGGAATGGCAGGTTTTTTCTGATCTTTCTCCATACGTTTATTTTTGGCATGGTCCAGATATCCGGATCAGGATAAAGTTCATCCAGCATTTTGTAGAATCGCTGATCCATTTTGTCATAAGGAAGGTTTAACATTAGTTCAAATTCTTTGATGTATTGGCCCGAATGGACATAAGAATCGACAAAAGATTTATTATTCTCAGATTGGGCGATCCATGCCTCCAGCTCGGTTTTTTCCTCTGGCGTAAGTTCCTTTCGAGCATATTTCGAAAGGAGGTAGCCAATTCTAGAAAGATCAGCCATGGGTGTTATTTAATAAAGGTTTAAAAAAGTTGATGTTTCGATGCTTTCCCGAAGACAAAAGAAGAGAAAGCTAAAATCTCCCCCAGTGCGGGAAAAAAAATGTAAAAACTTTATGAGAAAGTAGAAGAGCGATTCCCGCCAGCGTCAATAGATCGGATTTTCTCTTGTTGAAAAGTTTTTTGATCGATTGTATGGCTTTATATTTCTGTTTGTGTATGTAGTCGGCATTCAGCCCCATACTTTCAGCAATATCACTGGGAGATCGGTTATCAAAATATTGAGAAAGAATAATCTGCCGTTGTTTCAGAGGCAGTTTTTTCAGGCAATCTTTTAGGAATTCCACTTTTAGTCCGTGTAGCATTTCGACTTTCAGCAGGTCAGTTTCCTGTTCCTGTTCACGGGATCGGGATAGCGTTTCGTGCAGGGGGTCAAGGTATAAGAGACTATGCCGTTGTTTGAGTACTCTGTTGCATTCATTGATTGCTGCGCGGATCAAATAGTACCTGATCTCTTCAGATGTATTGAATTGGGTCTGGGTTTTGGCCAGATTTTCAATAGCGGCATGCGCAGCCTCGTCCGCGTCTACGTTCATTCCGCTGGGATCGTTGAACCTGATGTGACAAAGTGCTCTCACTTCAGCAAAATAATGGATATAAAGCTGATTAAGTGTAGTTTCTCTATCTCGCCTGTTGAAGGCTTCAATATCAAACTGTAAATTATCATTAGCCATGTGAATGAAGTTTTAATGTTTTTGGGAAAGCATGTAGAACCATCATTCATTTCTGGCATCTGTTCGCACGGGAACAATCATAGAAGAAGGTGAAATGGCTTGAACAGAAAGAAAGGACTCCTTTCTGAATAGCTTTACGAAGGCTTGATAATTTTAACTAGTGGTCTTCGAATATTTTGTAAAACGTTCTTAACTGTCGAATAAATTCGACAGGGTATTTTACGACAATGCGTGGCGCAAAGCCTCTATGGTTTTTCTGCCAGCAGCACACGAAGCTTGTTGTGAAAGACGACATGACCGTCTGGCTGTGTATAATGCTGGATGACGATGTTGACAGCAGCTTCGACTTTTTGGATTCCGCTGTGTTCGATGGCGCGGGTGACGGGCCCGGCGGAGAGGAGGCCTTCGAGCGCAATAGTAGTGTTGGGATAGTCCCATGTGTTGGGTATATCGTCAACGGTCAGGATGGTGAAGCCTGCGGCTTCGATTGCTTTTTCGAGGCGCTGGTCTTCGCTTAGCGCAAAGGGACCCGGGGCCCCTGGTGGCGGAGGCGGCATCAGGCTGCCCACTGCTGCGAGATAGGCGGCTGCTTCGCAATCGGATTTGTTTCCCCAGATCATCGCAATCAGACGGCCCTTTGGTATGAGGACCCGTTTTGCTTCGGCAAAGGCTTTGGAAATATCGGCTGCATATTGAAAGGAGTTGAAGCCGGTGACTACCTCGTAGCTATCGTCCTGAAAGGGCAGGTCTTCCATTTCTCCAACGAGAAAGGGGATTTGCGGTGCGCGTTGTGTTGCCGCTTCCGTGAGTTCGGCTGTCGCGTCGATCCCGGTGATGTACTTTGTATACTGATAAGCCAGGCTGGCAAGCAGGCCGGAACCGCATCCGATATCCAACAGACGGTCGGCTGGTTTCAGGCCGAGCAATCGTAGCGCATGGTCGTAGCCGGATCGACCGGTGGCTTCCTGGATAGAGGACCATGCTTTGGGACTGCGTCCCCAGAGATGCGCCTGGATTGCCTGAGAGCCCATGGTTGTTCGTTTTTGGGAAGGTAGGAAAGTTTTATGAACATTACCCCGATATGCTACGAACGGCCCTGGATGGATGACTAACAGCATGTTGGATAATTCGTGTAAATTGCCGGAATTATGAATACTGTATATGTCATTGACGCCGTCAGGACTCCTATAGGAAAGTATGGCGGAGGGCTTAGTTCTATACGACCCGACGATATGCTGGCGCATGTGATAAAGGCGCTGTTACAGCGAAACCCAACCGTGGAACCGGCTGCGATCGAAGACGTTATTGCGGGAGATGCCAACCAGGCTGGGGAAGACAACCGGGACGTGGCGCGTATGGCTGCCTTGCTTGCCGGTCTGCCGATAACAGTGCCGGGTACTACCGTTAACCGGCTTTGCGCTTCGGGATTGCAAGCCATCATGGATGCATCCAGGGCCATCGCCTGCGGCGACGGAGACCTGTTCATCGCATCGGGTGTGGAGAGTATGACGCGCGCGCCTTTCGTGATGGCCAAGGCGACGCACGCCTTCAACCGCAGCACGGAAATTCATGATACGACGATCGGGTGGCGATTTACGAATAAGAAGCTGGCGGATCAGTATTATCCCTACTCGATGGGAGAGACGGCAGAGAACGTGGCTAAGCGCTGGAATGTTTCGAGGGAAGCGCAGGATCAGTTTGGCCTGGCTTCACAGCTGAAGTATTTTGCGGCACTGGAAGCTGGTAAATGGGCCGACGAGTTGGCGCCGATAGAGATCCTCGGCGGCAAACAAGAGAAGATCTACTTTGACAAGGACGAACAGCACCGGCAGACTTCTATGGAGAAGCTGGCAGCTTTGCGTCCTGCCTTTATAAAAGATGGCAGCGTTACCGCGGGTAACTCGGCTGGTATAAACGACGGCGCAGCAGCGATGTTGCTGGCCAGCGAATCAGCCGTAAAACGATTTGGCCTTACACCCCGTGCCCGTGTAGTCAGCATGGGTGTCGTCGGCGTAGATCCTGCGATTATGGGCGTTGGTCCGATCCCGGCAACGCAAAAGGCTCTGCAGCGCGCAGGATTGAAGGCCAGCGACCTGGGTCTGGTGGAATTGAATGAGGCCTTCGCGGTACAGGCGCTTGTCTGTATGAATGAACTTGGATTAGACCCGAATATCGTCAATGTGAATGGCGGTTCGATCGCGATCGGCCATCCGCTGGGCTGTAGCGGCGTTCGTATTTCGACGACCCTGCTGCACGAGATGCAACGGCGGGATGTACGCTATACGCTGGCTACGATGTGCGTCGGTGTTGGACAGGGCGCGGCGATCGTGTATGAGAAGATATAACGGCCTGACTTGCCGTGTTTGATGCCGGCCTGGCGTAGGGATCATCCATGTGAAAATATAGCGGCCGGCTTTTGCGTTGATAAACCATGACTATGGAATTTAGAACCCAACTTGTCGTTTGGCGCCGGAACAAGCGGTCTTATGTGGCCTATCTTGGGCTTTTGGTGGCGCTTTCCTCCTTTCTGCTGGTCTTTGTTCCGTCCTGGAATGATTATATCCCTTATGTTTTTGGCATAGGCGTGGCGATCGTCATCATTGGCGCCGTGATCGCGCGGGGGGATGTCCGGCAGTATGGACTGTCGGAGGAGGAGCTGGTGGTTAGCACGGATGGGATCACTATCGGCGCGGTTCATTATCCGCTCCGGTTAGTGAAGAATATGGATTTTAACGTGGAGGCGTTTGCGGGGCGATATGTCAATGACCGGGCGATGATCTCGGGCTCGCATTCGGATGGGATGACGAATGATCTGAAATTCGAGTCGGGTGGGGCGAAGGTGACGTGCGGGTTCTTTTTGAGGGATAAGGCGCATGTGTATGAGCTTGGTGCTGTGTTTGAGGAATTTTATCGGGGGCATATTCCTTTTATTGAAAGGAATAAGTCGAAAAGGACGTATTTGTTTCAGTTTTTGAGTGGGGCGGAGCTGGAGGCGTTTAAAAGGAAGTATGGGTATGCTTAATTTATGATCGATTGTATTGCTTCGCCTGCTGGCTTTGATAACGGACTATCCCTTCCAAAATATTGCGGGCGATCTTTTCTCGGTTCTGGTCGTTGGACACGAACGCAAGGTCCTGGCTGTTGTTGATGTTGCCGCACAGGATCAGGATCGAGGGCATCGTTGCACTCTTCAAAACCCAGGTCCCTTCTCTTCTCTCTCTCAGGCTTTGAGCCGTTGTATAGGTTGACTTCAAAGACTCTATCATATCGGACCCTGCCTGCCGACACTGTTGGTAGTGGCTGTTGTCGGGAGAGATATAGATCGTGAATCCACGCTGCTCGCTGCTGTTGCTGGCATCGGTATGCAGCGATACAAAAAGATCGGCGCGCTGTTCGGCAGCAAACTGGGTCCGGTAAACCAGCGACTCGCGGATCGACGCTTTGTCTCCGGAAAGCTCGTCTCCGCTCCGCGTTAACAACACATTGACATGATAGGCAGCGCTAAGCTCTTTAATCTTGAGCGCTAATGCCAGGTTGAGATCCTTTTCTTTGTAGTCGCCCGCAATAGCGCCTGCATCCGACCCGCCATGACCCGCGTCGATCACGACAGTGAACTCGGACATGCCCATTGTTTTGGGACCGGTCGGATCAGAGGAATGGATACTTTTTGCAAAAGCGCAAAGCAATAGAAACAGCAAGGGTAGAACCATCAGGCGGCTGGCGTAGCCAGGGGCCTTTGTTGTGAACTTTGTAATCATAGTTATTCGACGTTTGATTGGTGACTGAAAGAAGGGATGCAAAATGGCAGAAGACTGACGGACCGTTTGCCATACCAGCATCTCGGCATATTGAAAGCGATTGCCGCTTGCCGCCGCATGGGCGTCGGCCTGAAACTCATGGATGGTCCGCAATTCCCGGTATAGTAAATGAAAGAAAGGGTTGAACCAGAAAAGGATCAACTGTGGTCTAACGAATAGCAGATCAAGCGTATGCTTTTGCCGGACATGATATAACTCGTGCTCGAAGATTTGCCGACCCTCCGGTGTTTCGGAGTCGAGTTGCTCACTCCAGAAGATATTCTTCAGAAAGGAAAAGGGCGCCCCGGGTTCAGCGGTGATGAAAAAGGAAATGTTGTGTTTTGTCTCGCGGCTATATTTTGCCGGCAACCGAAGGACATACATGATCTGTCTGACAAACGCATAGATCAGATAGCCGGCTATACTGGCATAGAACAACAGGAGTGCTGTCGACCATAATGAAATACCATTGGCCGGAGCGGCTGGCCTGGGGCTAGACTCCTGCCAGTCGCCAGGAGTGATCGCATGCAACGCGCCGGAGACATTGGACAAGGTATGATGGCTCATGACTGCCAGTCCAGGCAAGGACGTCAAGGGCAGCAACAGCGAAGCGGGGATTGCAGCCAGCAGATACCAGCGATTAAAGCGGTGGAAAGAACGATCCCTCAGCCAAAGCCTGTAGTACCCCAGGAGTAACCCGGACAGAATGATGACTTTTAGTATGTATACCAGCAGCGTGGTCATGGGCATAGTTTAACGTGATTTCTGAGCTGTCTTGATCTGTTGAAGCAATTCCTCCAACTCCTGCAGACTGATCTTTTTATCGTCGACGAACTGCGAAACGAGCTTTGCAGCGCTGTCCTCGAAGTAGCCTTTTACCAGCTGGTTGGCCGAGGACTTTCCATATTCTGTCTTGGAGATGGTTGGCTCGTAAAGGTTATTGCGCCCCTGCGTGGTGTAGGTGACATAGCCTTTTTCAACGAGTATCTTTAAAAGGGTGGCTATGGTATTGGAATGTGGACGGGGCTCGGATGTGGCGTCGAGGATGTCTTTCAGAAAGCCCTGGCCGAGCTGCCATATGACCAGCATAACCTGCTCTTCCGCTTTTGTCAACGGTTTCATTAAACTAAGTTTTTAGTTAAACGAAGCTATGACTAAATATTTAGTTATTCAAAAAAATTGAAGATTTTTTTTTCGCGTGCGGACGGACAGGGGCGGATTTTGCGGGGCGATGAAAAGTGGGCGGGTTGGCTTTGTGAAGGTCAAATATAGGACGGAAGTCGGCGGCCTAGCGCGCGGCTGACTCGGCCGGCAGTGGAGATAGCCGAGTAATCGGGCGGTGTAAAGGTGGAGTGGTACTCTCAACGACCTCAAATGGCCTATGCTTGTACGGCTTTAAAGTAAGGAAATTGTACCTTGTAGGATGGATACGATCAAAACAAAATTGATGGAGGCCGAAGAAAAAGCGGCCGGGCTATTCAAGGCGGCAGAAGACCGCGGACTTATCGTTGCCGGCAAAACGGAAAAGGAATTGAACGAAGAAATGTTTGTCCTTGCCAAAGAGCTTTTCGGCATCGAAAAATACTGGCATAAACGCATTATCCGCAGCGGGCCTAATACGCTACAGCCCTATAATGAGAATCCGCCCACGCTGACCCTGCAGCCCGACGATATTCTCTTCTTTGATTTTGGTCCCATCTTCGAAGACTACGAGGCAGACCTGGGAAGAACTTATGTGATAGGAAATGATCCTGTCAAACAAAAGCTGCGAAACGATATCGAAACTGGCTGGAAGGAAGCCAAAGACTGGTTCCACCAGCAGACCCGGCTGACCGGCGCCGAATACTTTGAATACATCGTGGAATTAACGGGCCGCTATGGCTGGGAATATGGGGGTGAGATAGCCGGGCACCTGATCGGGCATTTTCCGCATGAGAAATTGGAAAAGGGAAATTATGGATTATATGTACATCCCGGAAATCACAATGACATGTTTGCGCCGGATGAGCAGGGGAAAAAAAGGCATTGGATATTGGAAATGCACTTTGTAGATCGGCAAAGACAAATAGGCGGATTTTACGAGCAGTTGTTGACATAAAAAAGCCCCCAAATGCGACTAACATTTGGGGGCGTATCAAGGATGAGGGAGGGGGCTTAGTGACCTGGGTTGAGCAGTTCAAAAAGGCTCTCGAGACTATTTTTAGATTGATCGGTCATTTTGATCTCGATCTTGGTGAGCACATCGCCGTCGGGCGTTTTGCCGATCGTAAGGTTGAGAGTATTCAGCTTGTTCATAAACATGGCGGCTTGCATGGCTTTCATATTTGTTTGCATACTGGGATCGGAAAGGAAGGCGGCCAGTGTTTTAAAGTCGACGACAAGGGCGACGGGATTGTCACGAATCTCGCTGGTCACGAGATCAGAATGACCGCGGCCGGGGCTGGCAAAATACCCATCCGTGAGTTCCTGGCTTTTACCCAAAACAAGGATATTGTCCTTAAGGGTATGGCCCATCGGCTTTTTGGGGGTGGGGGCTGCACCGGTATCGGTGACGATGATTTTCGCCGTGTCATCTTCGCTGGGGGCCTTTTGTTTAAACAGTTCCAGCTTGTCCGCTATTTTGTTGAACTTATCGGCGTCGTTGAGCGCAATGACAAAATAGAAGTTGATAGTTGGTTTGGCCGGTGTCGAATCAGCGTTGGATTTCACGGGTGGCGCTGCAATAGCTGCAACGAGAACATCGCCTTTTATGGCTTTTACAAAATCATCCAATGATAGATCTTTTGCGGAAAGGGCAGAATCCAGGATATGCCTGCTGCCTGTCTTGTCCAGCACTGAAGAGTAGTTGCTGAGGTCGATATGGATCGATGCAAAACCAAGCAGGTCGCCTTTGGGAAGACGATTGACCAGGTCTTCGTTCAGCGGATGGCTGGTGAAGGACTTGATCAGATCGGTCATCTCGGGAGAATAATGAACGCGGTAAGAAAAAAGAATACGGCCGTTCTCGAAGAACAGAGAACCCAGCGTTGCCTGCGGTTTATTGGACGATTGTTTATCTGCCAGCAGACTGCCCATATTACCGGGTATGGGCGCGCGTTTCAGGTTTTTCTTCAGATTGCCGAAAATGCCTTCTTGTCCCCATATATGCAGGGCGGCGCCATCGGAGAGGCCTTGTATAAGCCAGGTGTCGGTCAGGAAAGGCGAGTTTGGATAGCCGGCAAGAGCGGCGACGCTATAATGGACGTTGGTTAACCAAAGCGGCTCTGCGGGTTTTGCCGGCTGCGGGTGAGTTCCTTTTGGGTGAGCTGCTTTATGTTGGGCTTCCAGGTTTTCCGCAGTTCCCTGTTTTGACTTTTTCGCGAATGTGACGATCATCAGCTTGTCGTTCCAGGCATAGCCCTCGTCGTTCTGATGGCCTGAGCGGATCTTTCCGGGGCGAATGACAAAGCTGTTATACTCGCTTGTTTCTTTTAAAGCCTTTAAAAACGTTCCCGAGTCGGCCAGCGGGATGATGGCGAAGGTTTTTTCGTTAGCCGTGGCGACAAAAATAGTGCGATGAACATCGATGCCAATACTGGCAGGATCGGCCAGCATGCCGGCAATTTTTTTGTCGTTGGGTTTGCCTGATGACCCCGCCAGTGTGGTGATGATCGATCCCCAGCCGTCTTTTGTGATCAATTGGGAAAGGTCAACCTGATAGATCGCGGAAGCGCTAGCAGGGATATGGCTGAGTAATTCGTTGTTGTCTGATGTCTGGGCTATCGTGGTTGTATAGGCGAAGAATGCCGTACAAAGGCTTATTAGCAGGCGGGTATTTTTCATTATAGAGGCTTAAAAGGTTCTACTTAATAGTTGATCAAATGTAATGGATTCCTGCTGTCCTGTCGACAAGTTTTTGAGCTGGACGGTCTGGCTGGCAAGTTCCTGGCTGCCCAGAATAACGATATAGGGTATCCCCTTTTTTTCAGCGTATTTGAATTGTTTGTCAAATTTGGCCTGTTCGTGGAAGAGTTCGGCTGCAACCTCCTGGGCGCGTAGGCTTTGCAGTAAGCGGAATGCCTCGCGGGATTCCTTTTCGCCAAGGTTGAAGAACAGGACCTTTGTGCCGGTGTGGACACTGTCGGGGAAGGCTTTCAGTTCTTCCATTACATCGTAGATGCGGTCTACGCCAAAGGAGATGCCGACTCCGGGTATGCCTTTTACTCCAAAGGTACCAGTGAGGTCGTCATAACGGCCGCCGCCGCCGATGCTGCCCATCTGGACACCGATGGCTTTTACTTCGAAGATGGTGCCCGTATAGTAGTTGAGGCCGCGGGCGAGGGTGAGATCGACGAGGATGGGGCCGGCTGCGCTGGTGTTGGATAAGCTTGCGTCGGAGGCAGCGACATTTTTGATGCCGGCGGAGGCCGCGTATTCCAGCAGGAATTCCAGTTCCGAGATGCCTTTCAGACCCGTTTCGTTGCCGGCAAAGAGGGTTTTCAGGGCCTCGAGCTTTTGGGTGTTGTCGCCGCTGATCAACAGGAACTTTTCGATGGCCGCGGTCTGATCCGTATTGAGTCCGCGTTCGGCGAGTTCTTCCTTGACCTTTTCGAAACCGATCTTGTCGAGTTTGTCGATGGCAACGGTGATATCGACCATTTTATCGGCTCCTCCGCAGACTTCGGCGAGGGCGGCGAGGATCTTGCGGTTGTTGACGCGGAGTTCGACGGGAACGCCCAGTTTTTTGAAGGCGGTGAGGTAGATCGAGGACAGTTCTACTTCATTGATCAGCGAGTAGCTGCCAACGACGTCGGCGTCGCATTGATAGAATTCCCGGTAGCGGCCTTTTTGAGGACGGTCGGCTCTCCAGACCGGCTGCATCTGGTAACGGCGGAACGGGAAAGTCAACTGAGCGTGGTTCATCGCCACGTAACGGGCGAAGGGGATGGTCAGGTCATAGCGGAGCGCGCGCTCGGTCAGGTTCATATCGTTCTTGCCTGTCAAGGCTTTTTCAAAGGCGGCCCGGGACTTCTCTATGTTCTTGGGATCGCCCAATCCATTGTTTAAGATCTTGAAAATCAATTTGTCGCCTTCTTCTCCATACTTCCCCATCAGCGTGTCGAGGTTCTCCATCGCTGGAGTTTCGAGGGGTTGATAGCCGTACAGTTCAAAGACAGCGCGAATGGTATCGAAGATGAATTTCCGTTTGCGGACGATCTCGGGGCTGAAATCCCGGGTTCCCTGGGGCAGGGATGGTTTATTGTTGCTCATGATTATTTTGATTGCCCATTGGGCGCGTATTTTTTTATGACCTGGTCGGCGGCTGCGTCGATCATTTTATAGACTTCGTGGTAGCCGGGTTCCGAGCCGTAATAGGGGTCGGGAACGTCGATGTCTTCGCCGGGATGCAGCTCGTCCATCAGCAGGGAGACTTTGGAGGGATCGAACTGGCGGCCGGCGATACGGCGCATTTCGTCCACGACGTCGCCTGCCATGGCATATATTTTGTCAAATTTCAGGAAATCGTCGGCGGTAAAGCGGCGTGACTGTTGGTCGCTGATATCGAGACCGTTGTGACGGGCCACCTTCTGGGATAGGGGATGGGGGGCTTCACCGGTGTGATAGCCGTTGGTGCCTGCGCTGTCGATGATCCAGTCGAGGCCTGCAGCTTCCGCTTTTTGCCGGAGGATGCCTTCGGCAAGGGGGCTGCGGCAGATATTGCCGAGACAGACCATGAGAAAAGATGACGGCCGGGATTGTCCAGGGCTGTCATTATTAAAAGATTGCATAGCCGCAAAGGTATGTGGATGACCTTAAATAATTATGGAATCCGGGGTGGATGGCATCTTAAATATAGTGGAACTCGTAAAGGTGAGTGGGTAAATGGGATTGTCCATCTTACGGTTGGAGATAACAGATTAAATGTAAATTAATAAGTAATCTACCCGATGCAGATGGTACTTTTTACCGGTTATTTCCTTAATTTGCCCGGCCAAGGCATCAAATAAAGCGGACTAAAATGGAAAATGGGACCAGGGATGGCCAGAAAAAGCGATATTCCCTTAGGCGGGCTATTCTGGATTATGGCATGGGCGTCATTATTTTCGCAATAGGCATTGTGATACTTTTGGCTCCGAAATTAGGTATATCCCTCATCCTCGATTCGACGCAGCGGTATATGATCGGCGGACTGTTCCTTTTATATGGAGCATTCCGGTTCTACCGCGGCAGCAAAAAGGATTATTATAACTAAAGAACGGTCATTTTCCGATGATTAGTATGAAAGGTAAAGGCATTTGGATGGGATTAGTAGGCAGCTGTCTATTTTTCAGCTGTGGCGGAAATGGGCATAAAGTGCCTGTGGAGACGCCTACTTCCGGCACGATCAATATCAGCATTGACGAGTCCTTTAAACCCGTGATGGACTCCCAGATAAAGGTTTTTGAATCCTCTTTCCCTGATGTGAGAATTGTTCCTCATTATAAGTCCGAGGCGGAGTGTTTCCGGGATCTGACGACTGACAGCACCCGGATGGTGATCGTAACCCGTGGGTTGAGCAGGGATGAAGAGAAGTTTTATGTCGATTCTTTCCATCTGACACCGAGCCAGGGCGAGCCGCTGGCGTATGATGCGATTGCCGTTATTGTCAACAAGGCGTCAAAGGATTCCCTTTTTAAGCGAAAGGATCTTGCGGCGATGTTGGATGGCACGGATACAAAGCATATTCCGGTCATGGATGGGAATAAGGAGACGAGCACGGTCCGATTTGCAATCGACAGCGTATTAAAGGGAAAGCCTTTGGGTAAGAATGTGACGGCGGCCAAGTCGAGTGCGGATGTTATCGACTATGTGGCGGGAAATCCCCGTGCGGTTGGTTTTATTGGAGTCGAGTGGATTGGAGACCGGGGTGATCCTGGCGATACCAGTTTTAACAAGAATGTGATCGTGGCTGCGATTCAGTGCGATAGTTGCCTCGGTGAGACTTATGTTCGCCCTTATCAGGCAAATATTGCTATGAAGAGGTATCCACTGGTGCGGAGTTTGTATTACATCCTGAAGGAAAATTTTAGCGGCGTTGGCAGCAATTTTGCCAATTTTCTGCAATTCGAGCGCGGCCAGTTGATTTTTAGTAAAGCGTACCTGTGGCCCGCGCGTATGAATTTCGTGATTCGTACTTCACAGATAAGCAAATAATTTACGAGGTTTTGTATAGCAGGTTTTCACAAAATGTTAAACCAGATTTTAATAAATTTACACACACTACTAAACAAGTTCAAGTAATGATCAAAAACAAGATGCGATTCGGCTTACTGGTGGCAGGCATTGCGTGTCTGTGTAATGCAACGATGGCGCAGTCGGTGGATCAGGGAAAGAAATTCCTGTACTACCAGCGGTACAAGAGCGCTAATGATGTGTTCGACAAGATCCTGGCTTCAAACCCCAATAATATAGAGGCGGTTTACTGGAAAGGGCAGACTCTTCTGGCGACTCATGATTCTGCTGGCGCCAATGATTTGTATTCAAAAGCATTGCAAAGCAATGGAAATGCTCCTTTGCTGCTTGTCGGGATGGGAAATGTGGAGTTGCGGATGCACAAGACACAGGATGCCCGTCAACGTTTTGAGACAGCGATCAGCCTTTCCAAAGGAAAGGATATCAATGTATTGAACGCTATTGGGGATGCCAATACGGACGCGCATGACGGGGATGCCCAGTATGCGATCGAGAAGCTGACCCAGGCTACGCAGGTCAAGAACTTCAACAGCGCTGAGACTTATGTGCTGATGGGGGACGCTTATCGTAAGCTGATCGATGGCGGTAACGCTGTTCAGTCTTATACGAAGGCGTTGGCGATCGACTCCAAGTATGCAGAAGCGAAATACAAGATCGGCAAGATCTATGAAACGCAGAACAACAAGGAGATCTTCCTGCCTGCTTTCGAGGATGCGATCACGCTCGATCCGCTGTATGCTCCCGCCTATTTTGAACTGTACTATTACTGGTATTTCCGGGATGTCAACAAGGCTTCCGGTTACCTGGACAAGTATATCGCCAATTCCGACCCCGGTCCGGATGTCGAGTATATGAAGACCGACTTCCTGTTTGCTTCGGCTAAGTATTCTGATGCAAAGGACAAGGCTCAGGGGCTGATCACTTCGCTGGGCGACAAGGTTTCTCCCCGTATGTACAAGCTGATCGCTTATGCTTGCGATACATTGGGTGATCTGGCTTGTGCGAATCAGAACATCGCTACTTATTTCACCAAGCAGGACCCTGCTAATGTAGTGCCGGCCGATTACGAAGAAAGAGCGCATATCAAGGGCAAATCCACCGATTCTGCTGTTGTATTGTCTGCTTTCGACGACTATAGCCTGGCCATATCCAAGGATACCCTTGCTGCCGATAAGGCTCGTATGGCTGCTGAAGCAAGCGACCTGGCGCGTAAGATGGGTAACAAGAAGGCCGCAGCCCAGGTTGCCGGTATTCTTTACTCTACAAAGGCAAATCCTACGAATACAGACCTGTACAACTGGGGTATGGCCAACTACCAGGCCGGCAATTTCAAGACTTCCGACAGTATCTTCTGCGGTATCTATGAAACGAAGTATCCTGGTGAGATCTACGGTTATCTCTGGTGTATGCGCAGCAAAGTAGGGGAGGATGATTCCTTAGGTTCTAACGGTTATGCGGTAGATGCTTACGAGCGCCTGGCGGTGGTTTCCGATTCTCTTTATAAGGACGCGAAGACGACAAAGCCCGCCGATACTGCAAAGTATAAGAGGCTGATCATCGAGTCTTATTCCCAGCTGGCTGGTTATTACAATAACATCAAGAAGGATAAAGAAAAGGCGATCGCGTATCTGAACAAGATATTGGACGTTGATCCGGATAACGCGGATGCGAAGCGTTTCATCAGTATTTTGAACAGGGCCAGCCAAAAACAGCCTGCGGCAAAGCCCGCTGCTGGCGCGGCAGCAAAGCCCAAGGGGGCAGCCAAATAGATCGTATAAGTTATATTTAACTGATAATGAGCGGCCCGGATAACACCTGGCCGCTTTTTATTTTAACAAAAGGGCTTGGAAATTCAGAAGGCTGGCTTAAATTTGCGCTTGGAGGTTTTCGATTTCCGGAAATTTTCACTTTAATGAGATTAATCCTTAACAAATGGACATCTTTTTACTACAGGCCAATACCCTTGCGACCAATTCTTCTCTGAACAGCTCCTTCAGCTATTTTCCTATCGGTGTCCAGTTAGTTTTCGCGCTTGGTTTTGTTGGTATGGTCCTTGGCGTCACTCACCTGCTTGGTCCTAAGAGAAAAACGGCCGAAAAGCTTCAAAATCTTGAATCTGGTATCGAAGCTGTGGGTAATGCCCGTCAGCCGATGGCCATCAAATATTTCCTGGTAGCGATCTTATTTGTGCTGTTTGACGTTGAAGTCATCTTCTTTTATCCTTACGCGGTCAATTTCCGTGCATTGGGATGGGGTGGCTTTGTCGAAGTCTTATTGTTTGTTTTCTTCTTCCTGGCGGGCTTTATCTATATCATCAAGAAAGGCGCCTTGACCTGGGAAGACTAATAAAATTATTATAATATGGCACGTCCGGTAAGGTTCAACGTACACCCCATTGGCGCTGATGTTAAAGATAACATCACCTACGCCGCGGCACCCGAAGGGTTTGCAGGGGATGGTTTTTTTACCACGAGTTTGAGCAGTGTGGTTGGTTTGGCGCGTAAGAATTCGCTTTGGCCTATGCCTTTTGCCACTTCCTGTTGTGGTATCGAGTTTATGGCGACGATGGCTTCGCATTACGATCTGGCCCGCTTTGGAGCGGAAAGACTTGGCTTTTCGCCGCGTCAGTGTGATCTGCTGATGGTGATGGGAACGATTGCGAAGAAGATGGGACCGATCGTGAAGCAGGTTTATCTGCAGATGGCGGAACCTCGTTGGGTGATGGCTGTTGGGGCCTGCGCTTCCAGTGGAGGCATTTTCGATACTTATTCTGTGTTACAGGGTATCGACCAGGTGGTTCCGGTAGACGTGTATGTCCCTGGTTGTCCTCCCCGGCCCGAGGCTATTCTGGATGGCTTTATGCGTATCCAGGACCTGGTTGGCCAGGAGAGCGTTCGTCGTCGAAACAGCGATGAGTACAAGGGTTTGTTAAATAGCTACGGCATACAATAAACGAAAAATAAGGCCTTCTGCTTCCGGCAGAAGGCATTTTAATATGGCATTAACCAACGAAACGATCAAAGAGCGGCTGATCGCTAAATTCGGAGAACAGCTCTCCCATTTTGAAGAGCCTTATGGCTTTCTGACCTTCGAGGCGCCCAAAGATCTGAATCTGAAAGTATTGCAGTTTCTCTTTGACGATGAAGAGCTGCGTTTTCAGTTTTTAACCGATCTTACTGCTGTCCATTACCCGGATCAGGCTGGGCGTGAGTTGGCCGTGGTATATCACCTTCATAACCTGACCGATAATCATCGGCTCCGTTTCAAGGTTTTTACGAGCAGTGAGCAGCCGGATGTTTATACGGCTACGCAGCTTTATTCTTCGGCAAACTGGAAGGAGCGGGAAACTTATGATTTCTTTGGGATCAATTTTGTCGGTCATCCGAATCTGAAGCGTATCCTGAATGTGGATGAGATGGAGTACTTTCCGATGCGGAAGGAGTTCCCGCTGGAAGATCAGACGCGTATCGATAAGGATGATGCGATGTTTGGCAGAGGCGGGCATTTGCCACTGGCTGGGCCTACTGAAGGGGCGACTGCCCCGGCTGCCCAATGATCAAACGGTTTGAACGTTGGGGATAGCACCCAATCAATTTAGACGAAGCGACCGTTATCGCGGTCTTAAAATAGTAACACATGAGTGTCGAACAGCAGCATCACATAAAGCTCCCTGAGGGAAGCATCGAAAAGACAACGACGACGTTAAACCTGGGTCCAACGCACCCGGCGACGCACGGGGTATTCCAGAATATCGTGGAATTGGATGGGGAGCGTATCGTATCTGCGGAGCAAACGGTTGGATATATCCACCGTGCGTTCGAGAAGCTGGCGGAGCGCCGTCCTCTTTTCCAGATCACCACGCTGACCGACCGTCTCAACTATTGTTCTTCTCCGATCAATAATATGGGCTGGCATCTCACCTGTGAGAAGCTGCTGGGGGTAAAGACGCCGAAGCGTGTCGATTACCTGCGGATCATCATCATGGAGTTGTCGCGTATTTCGGATCACCTGATCTGTAACTCCGTTGTGGGGGTTGACTCGGGAGCCTTTACGGGCTTTTTGTATGTGATGCAGTATCGCGAGCTGATCTATGAGATCTATGAGGAGGTGTGCGGTTCGCGTTTGACTACGAATATGGGTCGCATCGGCGGTTTCGAGCGAAATTTCTCGAATTCTGCCTTTGAAAAGATAGAGAAGTTCCTTGCTGAATACCCGGCGGTGCTGAAGGAGTTCGAAAACCTCTTCACCCGTAACCGTATCTTCATGGAACGTACGATCGGCGCGGGTCCGATCAGTGCCGAACGGGCGTTGAACTATGGCTTTACGGGCCCTAATCTTCGTGCGGCAGGGGTCGATTACGACGTCAGGGTTCATACGCCCTATTCCAGCTATGAAGATTTTCAATTCGAGATACCGGTGGGATCTACGGGGGACTGCTACGACCGCTTCCTTGTTCGTAACGGGGAAATGTGGCAGTCGTTGAGCATCATCGAGCAGGCTTATCGCAAGATCCAGGAGATGAAGGGGGCCGAGTCGGAGATCTTCCATGCCGATGTTCCCGAATATTATCTGCCGGACAAGAAGGATGTCTATACGAAGATGGAAGCGCTGATCTGGCACTTCAAGATCGTGATGGGTGAGACGGCTATTCCTCCTGGCGAAGTTTATCAATCTGTGGAAGGCGGTAATGGCGAGCTTGGTTTTTACCTGATCAGTGATGGTGGTCGTACGCCTTATCGGCTGCATTTCCGCAGACCTTGCTTTATTTACTACCAGGCTTATTCAGAATTGACGAAGGGCGCGATGTTGAGTGATGCGATCATCGTGATGAGTTCGCTGAACCTGATCGCGGGGGAAATGGATGCCTAGGATCAGGGCTATTGCCGGGAGACATCCGCGGAGGGCCGCGGCCAAACGAAAAAAAGAAAGTTACTCAAATGATTAAGTTTTCAGACGAGAAATTAAAGAAGGTAGACGAGATCGTTGCCCGTTACCCGCAGGGCAAGCAGAAGAGTGCGCTGTTGATGATCCTGCATCTGGCGCAGGAGGAGTTTGGCGGTTGGCTTAGTCCCGAGGCGTTGGATTATGTGGCTTCGCTGTTGAAACTGGAACCAATCGAAGTATATGAGGTCGCTACCTTCTATTCGATGTATAATCTGAAGCCGGTGGGCCGTTATGTGTTTGAAGTTTGTCAAACGGGTCCCTGTATGCTGAGAGGCAGCGATGATATCATTGCCTATATCAAGCAGAAGCTGAATATCGGGGTAGGGGAGACGACGACCGATGGTTTGTTCACGCTGAAAACGGTAGAATGTCTGGGCGCCTGCGGGTATGCTCCGATGATGCAGGTCGGCAAGTTTTTCCGCGAGCATCTGACTCGGGAGAAGGTGGATGCCATTATCGAGGAATGCCGGAGGAATGCGGCCGCTAACAATTAACTATAAAAAGGTCCGGCCAGCAGGCTGGGCCGGCAAACGTATATAGCATGGCTAAAAAACTTTTATTAGAGAAGGCGCACGTGGAAGGCATCCGCACTTACGATGTCTATCGTCGTGAAGGCGGGTATGCAGCTGTGGAAAAGGCCCTGAAGACGCTAAGCCCGGACCAGGTAACAGAAGAAGTGAAGAAGAGCGGTCTTCGCGGTCGTGGCGGCGCCGGTTTTCCTACCGGTATGAAGTGGAGTTTTCTGGCAAAGCCGGAAGGCGTACCCCGTTATCTTGTCTGCAACGCCGATGAGTCCGAGCCGGGTACCTTCAAGGACCGGTATCTGATGGAGTTTCTGCCGCACCTGCTGATCGAGGGGCTGATCGTCTCTTCTTATGCGTTGGGCAGTAATTCGACTTATATCTATATCCGTGGCGAATATGCCTGGATCCCCGATATCTTGGAGCAGGCTATTGCCGAAGCAAAGGCGGCAGGCTGGCTTGGTAAGAATATCATGGGAACCGGTTTCGATCTCGAGATCTATGTCCACCGTGGGGCCGGCGCTTATATCTGTGGTGAGGAGACGGCGTTGATCGAGTCGCTGGAAGGCAAACGCGGAAATCCCCGTATCAAGCCTCCCTTCCCGGCGGTGAAGGGGGTATGGGATTGTCCGACGGTGGTCAACAACGTAGAGACGCTGGCGGCTGTCGTGCCTATCATCAATATGGGCGGCGAGGAATATGCGAAGATCGGCGTTGGCCGCAGCACGGGGACGAAGCTGCTGTCTGCCTGTGGTAATATCAACAAACCGGGCGTTTATGAGATCGATATGACCATTTCGGTCGAAGAGTTCATTTATTACGATGAATATTGCGGCGGTATCCCCAATGGGAAGAGGCTGAAGGCTTGTATCCCTGGCGGAAGTTCCGTCCCTATCCTGCCTGCTAACCTGTTGTTGAAGACGGCGAAGGGCGAGACCCGTATGATGAACTACGAGAGTCTTTCTGATGGCGGTTTTGCAAAGGGCAGTATGATGGGGTCCGGCGGTTTTATCGTATTGGACGAAGACCAGTGCGTGGTCAGGCATACGCTGACGCTGGCGCGGTTCTATCGTCATGAAAGCTGCGGACAGTGTTCTCCCTGCAGGGAGGGAACCGGCTGGATGGAGAAGATCCTGAAGAACATCGAAATGGGTAAGGGTAAGAGAAGCGATATCGATCTGTTGTGGGATATCCAGCGCAAGATCGAAGGAAACACGATCTGTCCGCTGGGTGATGCGGCGGCCTGGCCTGTTGCGGCGGCGATCCGTCACTTCCGCGACGAGTTCGAATGGCATGTCGACAACCCGCAGGAATGCCTGGTGAGAAATTATGGACTGGCTCATTATGCCGATCCGTTGGAAATTGTAACACCCGCTTAGGAAAAATATAAATCAGTTGACAATGGCTGAAGAAAAGAAATTATTCAAGGTAACGATCGACAATATCACCATCGAGGTAGAGCCGGGAACGAGTATTCTGAATGCAGCCCGCCAGATCGGCGGAGACGTAGCGCCTCCTGCGATGTGTTATTACAGCAAGCTGAAGGGCAGCGGCGGCAAGTGCCGGACCTGCCTGGTGGAAGTGGCGGCGGGTTCTAC
>JAATGQ010000206.1 GCA_015654595.1 Chitinophagales bacterium
AGGCGTTTACGGGTGATTCGGGGGTATACGGGGCGCTTATCTTTTTCTCTTCTGTGTTGCTGTTTTCTTTCGTTTGTTCTGTGCTGTTATATGTCACGCCTTTGGTGGTTCTTCCTGCCGTTTGGGGGCTCGGAGAGACCCTTCTTCAAGGGCTTTCTTCCCGGATTCCCTGGTATTCTTTCCATATCGGTAATTCGCTGGCCTCCTGTTTGTGGGCGACACAGCCTGTTTCGGTGATTGGCTTGGTCGGTGTTGGAGTAGCGATCCTTTATGTCAATTATTTTATCGCCCGCGCTCTTCTACGCCGTAGCTGGAAGATGGCGGCGGCTGGGGTATCGCTTTTTGCAGGGTATATGGCCTGGGGCTGGATGCTTCTGCCGTCTTTGCATTCGGAAGGGCCCGGTTTCAGGATTGCTTTGGTAAAAGAGAATATACCTCCTGAGATCCCTTGGGACTCGACCAACGGCAATCAGCGTGTAAAGAACTTATTACAGACCGAAGACAGCTGCGTTGCTGTTGGTCCGCAGATGATCCTTTGGGCTGAATCGGCTATTCCCTGGACTTATACGCCGGGGGATGATCTGGTCAAGGAGGTGGTGAGACGCGGCGCGGGCGTTCAGGCTTTGGCGGCAAGCGCATCCGGCGAGATAGGTCCGGGCCTGACAGGTGCCGCCCGCGGCGCGGGCATCATTCAAATACTCGGTATGAATACCGCGGTATCCAACGGACTTGTACGCAATTCGGCTTATTGCATACTGCCGGATGGAGAGGTAATAGCAAGATACGACAAGAATAAACCCCTGCTATTCATCGAACAGCGTTGGGCTGGATTCTTGTTTCCTTTTCTGTCTTCGGATGGCTATGCCGTCGAGCCCGGAGACAGCGAGGAGCCGCTGACCACACCCTATGGAAAGGCCGGCGTGTTGATCTGCAACGAGTCCGTTTCTCCGGAGGCTGCAGCGGCGCGGGTAAATCATGGCGCACAATTCCTGCTGAACATGAGCAACGACGGCTGGTACCGCGGCAGCTGGCTGGCCGGTCAGCATTTTTATAATGTCCGTCTCCGTGCTGTTGAGACACGAAAAGATATTGCCATAAACAGTAACAATGGCTGGTCTGGTCTTATCGACGCCTCGGGCAGGATCGATAGAACAGGCCTGGTCTATACGATCCACCCAAATGATATCCGCACAATCGCCGTCCGCTACCCCCTCCTCCCCTTTTTGTGCTGCTGCTTCCTTCTGCTAACGACCATCATCATAAACAAAAAAACACAACTGTTATGAGTGCCGGAAAATTACACCTTCTCCTTATTTTGCTGCTGTTTGCCAGCAGTCCTTTATTCGCCAATTTCAGTCAGGCGCATTGGCGCTGGCGAAAAGACAATGGCGGCGAAAAACAAGCCGCACCCCTGGCTCCGCAGGATTATCCATCGACGCAGCCTTATATTGCAGGGCAGCCGTTCCGACTGCGGATAGAGTTATACAACAGCATCGGCAATACCGAAACCGGCGTCGTTGGACTTCAATACCAACGCGGCAGCAGCGGCGCGTGGACCGCTGTATCGGACACCAGCGCCGGTCATGATTTTGTCATGGCAGGTACCAGCCCGTATGTAACGGATGGACAGCCGACCACCGTTGCACTGATCAGGGATGACGGCGCCGGCACTTTTTCGGGCGGCCGCTTTTTAGTCAGCAGCTGGAGTTTTACCGACACCCTCAACAACGGAGACAGAAAAGAATATGAATGGTGTATCAAACCTACTGCTTCAGTGGAGGAGGATTCTGTTTACCAGTGGCGGATGACATTCACCGGCGCTGCCAATGGCCTGGATTATGTAAGCCCCTTACCCGATATGCTCTACCTGCCGAACGTCGCCATACCAGGCAACGCCGGTATATATAAAGACTCGCTGGTGACAGGTTTCTTCAACAGGGATAGCGGCTGGATCGCCAGCGACGGCTGTTTTTCGATCCCTTTGTCCGATGGAAGAGACCTCTGGGCGATGAATGACAGCTATATCAACAACTATGACACGATTGCAGGCACAACCGGCTGTCTTTTCCAGGTACGCAATTCCGCGCTGGTTCAACCTTTAGGAAACTGGAACTGGAAATCGACGAGCACGCGCATCGGCAGCAGCTCCGGTATACCCAGCCTGTTTAAGAACGACAGCAACGACAATCACCTGCTCTGGCCTACCGGCGGCTATCAGCACGGAGACACGGTATATGTCTACAACAGCAATATCGTCAATTCCAGCGGTGGCCTTGGGTTCGCCAGCGGCGGGAACGACATACTCGGCAAACTGCTGATGCCTGGTCTGCAGGTGGTGGGATTTGACTCGCTGGGAAATTTTGGCGGCGCCACCTTTGGCGTCGGCTTTGACGCCGATGAACCGGGCGATTATATTTATACCTGGGGCGTAAAAGGCGCGTTTATCACCAGCAATATTGTGGTGGCGCGGTTTCCAAAGAATAATCCCCAGGCGCACTGGTCCTTCTGGAATGGCCATGCCTGGGACACGACCGTTGCCAATATGGCCAATATCACCACCGGGGCTTCCAACGGCGTCTATGTCGCAAAGGTCAGAAACAAGTATGTAGCCCTTAGCACCGAATTCGCGGTGTCCTGTGATGCAGGCACGCGTATTTATGCGGCGACCAGTGACAGCATAACAGGCCCGTTCACCGACCGGAAAGTCCTGTATACCATTCCCGATAACGTCCTGGGACACACGCCCTTCTTTTATGGCCCTGCCATCCATCCGGAATATATCAATTCGAACAACGAACTGCTGATCACCTACGATATCAACTGTTATACCAATTGCGAGCCCAGCTGTATCAACAACGGTTTTAACCCCGATTATTACCGGCCGCGGGGCCTTCGCGTTCCGCTGTCCCTCATCGATTCGAGTATCAACCTGGTGACGCCTGGTCCGGCAAAGGGGGAGACAGGTAAGTGGAAGCTGTCCGCCTATCCGAATCCTGCGCATCGCATGTTTACCGTTGCGATAGAAAACTGTCCCGAGCGCCAGGTGCTGGTGAGACTGCTCAGCCTTGCCGGCAGAACAGTCTATGAAAGCCAGCTGCCGGTAACGGGCAATTATGTCAGCAAACAAATTGTTTTGCCGCCCTCCGTCGGAAGGGGGATGTATTTCCTCGTAGCCATCGGCCAGCGGGAAGCGAAGTGGGAGAAGATGCTGGTGGAGTAAGCTTTTACGAAACCTGCGCAAAAGAAAAAGAGAAAAAGCGCTCAGCAACAGTTTAAAGCCGGTCAAGACTATCGCGGTAGGCTTTCCCGACGGGAACAGCCATACCCCCGATCTCTATCGAGTCAGCAGTATAGGATTCAATTTTTGCGATGGATACGATAAATGAACGATGGACCCGGAGAAAAAGCTGGGAAGGAAGCAAGGATTCAATCTCATTTGTACCCATTTTTGTAACGTATTCACCGCGCACAGTGACGATTCGAATGTATTCGCGCTGGCTTTCGACATAATTGATATCGGAAAAGCTGATCCTGACCTTTTTCTTTTGAACGGTGATAAAGAGATAGTCTTTTGTGTCAGCTTTTTCCGACGGCATCGCTCTGGCTGTCTTTACCTTATTGACGGCCACGAGAAAGCGTTCGAATTCGATGGGCTTGAGCAGATAGTCGGTAACATTAAGATCGAACCCTTCTACCGCATATTGATGGTAGGCGGTGGTAATAACAACAGCGGGGGGCTGGGAAAGGGTTCTCAAAAAGTCCATACCCTTCAGCCGGGGCAGGTTTATGTCCAGGAAGATGAGATCGACTGCTGCCTGCCGCAGCCAGGTCGTCGCGAGTATTGCGTCTTTGAATGTTCCGTCCAGTTGGAGAAACGGGATCTGCTGAATATAATCCGACAGCACTTTTACGGCCAGGGGCTCATCCTCTATTATGATGCATTTAAGCTTAGACATGGCTGGCAAGATTGATTTTTAG
The DNA here is from genome assembly GCA_015654595.1 of Chitinophagales bacterium. Lineage (GTDB taxonomy): Bacteria > Bacteroidota > Bacteroidia > Chitinophagales > Chitinophagaceae > Puia. Next base: position 3,979 of record JAATGQ010000206.1, read on the forward strand.
CAAGGCGGCAAATTCGTATTCTCCCCGCTCTATAGACAAGGAGTAATCATTATACTGTAATTCGAGTTGTCTTCGGAGATTGGAGAGTCCTATATTTTCCCTGACATTGCCTGCTGCGGTATCTTCCGTTGAGTTTTTTACAGAAAAGGATAGTAGCCGCGCGGCAACAGAAAGATGAATATCTACATAGGGTTGGTGGCGGGTTTCGGACACGCCATGTTTAAAGGCGTTCTCGACCAGGGGGATCAGTAATAAAGGGGGCAGCGCCTGTCTCATGTCTTCGACATTGTAATTGAAATTGACACGAAGCGACTGATCATAGCGGAGTTTTTCCAACTCGATATAATCGCCGATAATTTTCAGCTCCTGTTCGATCGCGATAAAGGCCCCGCCAGCCTCATACAGCATATATCGCAGCATCTTCGAGAGCCTCAGGATCGATTCGGGCGCCAGGTCTGATTTATCCCTGGCCAGGGAATAGATATTGTTTAGGGTATTGAAGAGAAAATGGGGATTTGTTTGAGATTTAAGATAGTTCAGCTCGGCCTCCTGTTTTTCGATCCTGAGTTGCTGAGCGGTGTTGCGCAACTTTATATGCTGGTAGATATGACGGGTGATACCAAAAACAAGAAAGGAAAAGAAACCAAAGAACATAGCGTCACCGGGATCATATTTGATTGTTTTGAACTCGGGGGCAAAGAAGATCCTGTTTCCAAGTGTTCCCCACCAGAACATGCCTTTGCCTATTAATATAACATGCAAAAGTATCAGCAGGAAAGAGCGGCCAATTCGCTTGCGGCTCAGACGGGGAAGAGTATATTCAAATAAGACATAATTGAGAATGGTGATATACCCGGCCTCCCATAGGTTATCGCCGATATTGGAAAAGAAATCGTGAGGGTGTCTGGCCGTTTGAACCGTCATACACAGCAAAAATATTCCAAGGCCTACCCAGCCATAGATCGCAAATCTGCTCCTATCCAATAGTGTCTTCATTCTTAGCTTTACTCTGTTAAATATCGGGATTTCTTTTTACCGGCGCCAGGCCGGCATTATGGTTGACAAGAATGGGCCGCTGGTAGACGCCAACGCGTCGTCTATTGACACAAGTTGCAGACACTGAATTATTTAGATAGTATTACAAAAAAGTAAAACTATGAGTAAGATTATTCAATTCGGTGAAAAGGTAGCCGGGTATGATATTCGGGTTTTAAACGAAAGGGAGGTCAGGGCGGCGGCCGGTCTGTTTTTCCTGGCAACGTTCACGTCCTTTCTGCTGATCCTTTTTACCAATAATTTTGTACCGGTCAAATATGTACTGACCGTTTTCTTTATCGATTTTCTTGTGCGGGTGTTGATCAATCCGCGGTTTGCGCCTTCGCTGATCCTGGGCCGGCTGATCGTCAGAGGGCAGAATCCGGAGTATGTGGGTGCTCCTCAAAAGCGGTTTGCCTGGTCGATCGGGCTGATCCTGTCGTCGGTGATGTTCACCTTCCTGGTTGTCGTAAATGCATATAGTCCTATCACCGGTATAACCTGCCTGGTCTGTCTGCTGTTTCTGTTCTTTGAGACGGCGTTTGGAATTTGCCTGGGATGCAAGTTTTATCCTTTGTTCTTTAGAAAAAGGGTTCGGTATTGTCCTGGGGAAGTTTGCGACAGCGGCATAAAGCAGGATATCCAAAAGATCTCTGTTCCCCAGCTATTGGTGATTGCAGGGACAGCTCTCCTCCTTTATGTGCTGATGACTTTTTTCAATGGCTATTACAGCAGAAAACCGTATGACTTGTTTGAGTTGTATGCTGCAGGAAACAACAAATAATAAGCTATGCTTTTAACGTCATCATTGGAGACATACTTTGCTCCCTTCCGCGAAGGGATCATTGGGAACCGGTTGTACTTTGACTCGCCTTATGGGCGCCGCCGGCTGCTATATGCAGACTGGGCAGCCAGCGGCCGGGCTTATAAGCCGATCGAAGACCGGCTGCAGCAGGAGGTGCTTCCTTTTTTTGGGAATACGCATACGGAAAGTACGCTGACAGGAAGGAAAATGTCGGAAGCATACGACGAAGCCCGCAGGATCATCCGACACCACGTAAATGCCGGAGAAAAAGACGTTGTGCTTTTTTGTGGCAGCGGAATGACCTCCGCGGTTTGTAAACTGCAGCGCATATTGGGAATGAAGGGCAATGCGCCGGTTTTGGAAGAAGACTCGAAACCGCTGGTTTTGGTAACGGAAATGGAACACCACAGCAACCACATCAGCTGGTTGGAGACGAATGCGACGGTGGAGATCATTCAATACTCTCCAGAAGGAGGTGTCGACCTGAAGCATTTTCGAGCGTTATTGGAGCGGTATAGTCAACGCCGGGTTAAGATTGCAGCCGTTACGGCATGTTCCAATGTAACGGGGATCATGACGCCTTATCATACCATCGCATCGATCATCCATGAATACGGCGGATGGTGTTTTGTGGATTTCTCGGCTTCCGCTCCTTATGTAGATATGGACATGCATCCAGGCGGCGATTACAGTGTGCACAATAATAAGCCCGATGCTGCCGGCGAAGGCTTTAGGGAAACCCACCGGTCAGATGCAGCTGATCTGGATGCGATCTATTTTTCCATGCATAAGTTTTTGGGCGGGCCGGGAACACCGGGTGTTTTGGTATTCAACCGGCAATTGTATTCCAATTTGATTCCTGACCATCCAGGCGGCGGCACGCTTTTATACAGCAATCCCTGGAAGCATCGGGAATATCTGACCGATATTCAGCAGCGGGAAGACGGCGGCACTCCTCCTATTCTGCAAACGATCAAGGCGGGAATGTGCATCCAGCTGAAGGAAGAAATGGGGATTACAAGAATGCAGGAACGGGAGACTCAGTTGGTGGAGCGGCTTTTTGATTGGCTGGAAAAGATTCCCGGGCTTCAGCTATTGGCGGCGGGCAACCGTCAGCGGCTGGGGATCATTTCTTTTATCATTCCTCGTCTGCATCATGACTGGATCGTTCAACAATTAAACGATCGATACGGTATTCAGGCAAGGGGTGGATGTAGTTGTGCAGGAACTTACGGGCATCGGTTGCTGGCAATCGACGAGCAGCAGTCCTTAAAAATACTGGACAGGCTACGCATGGGAGACAGCTCCGCCAAGCCCGGCTGGGTTCGGCTGTCCCTTCATCCAACGATGACGGAAGGAGAGATGGATCTTTTGTCGGATGCAGTAAAAAATATCGCAGCTACTGCTTGAGATAGGTCAGCGCCGGCCCCACGACGACAATACCATGATCTGCTTTAAATCTTGCTTGTTCTTCGGGCGACATGGTTTTGAGCCTGCCCTGGCTGACAGCCTGAAAGAGGCTTTCCATTTTGCCTGCAGGCTGATAGGTGATGAGCATGCGGGCTTCTTCTTTTTCATCGTTGATCTTGGCAAAGGCATGAGGCACTTTGCGGGGAGCGAAGACGCTGTCGCCTGCTTTGGCAGTAAAGGTCTGATCGCCGACTTTTACAAGAAATTCGCCGGAAAGGATATAGAACCATTCGTCCTGGTCGGGATGGATGTGCAGCGCGGGACCGCCTTTTTTGCCGCGGCTGGATTCGAAAGCAAAGAGATCTCCATCAGTATCGGCGTTGCCGATCTTCGTATAGAAGGTATCGCCATCAAAGATGGGAAGGGGTTTGTTATAGCGGTCTTTACCGGCGAGAACAGCGACAGCCGTCTGGCTGCGGTCGGCGCAAGCTGCCATCCAGCCAGCAGTCTCAGGACTGCCTTCAGCCGAAGCGCTTGTGAAAACGGAACTGGATGCTGCAACCGCAGCAGTGGCGCTGACAGAAATGCCTTTTGTAAGCAAAGCGCCGGTAGCAGCGAAGAGGCGAAGGAAGGAACTACGTTTCATGGCTGGTGTTTCCACAGAGATAGGAATATTTCCGGGGGCTGTTCGCAGCGATTTAGCCAGTGGAGCAATTGGCTGAGCCAATGGGACACGGTGATCCACTCATTGATCTCTGTGAATGGCTAAGTTTGATCCTGAAAACGAGCAAATACCACTAAAAATACAATCAAAGGAAAATGGACCAACATTACAAAAGAAGAAGGTAAGACCTATGAATTTATAGCCAACTTTAAATCCGATGGGCACTTATGACGGCATTTTGAATGGCAAAGTATTGGTCAGCGGCGGAAGTTATGAGCAAAAAGGCGACACCATACTGTTACGGGACCCGGTTTGCAATATTGGTTATACAGGCGTATACCATCTGCATTTTAAAGAAGATTCTGTCCTGTTCACGGTAATAACCGATAGCTGTACAATCCGGCGGCAAGGTACAGACAAAGTTGGAATGAAACGAATGTAAAAATTATATGATAAAACGCTGGTGGATCATCGGAAGTGCCTTGTCGATCGGGATGATCATCTTCTGGCGTTACGTTTCCGATAAAGAGCCAAAAGATGCCCCGTCATTAGGACGGCTCCTATTTTTTGATCCCATTCTTTCGGCAGATAGCACTATCAGCTGCGCTTCCTGTCATAAACCAAACTTTGCTTTTGCAGACACTTCGGCGCTGAGCATAGGAGTGTTGGCTGCCTTTGAACGATCGCAGGAAACGATCAATACCCCATTCGACGAGTGGTGTCGCACCGGCCGGGAATCGACGATAAGCGCATCGGCTAAAAAAGGCTATGCGCTCTTCAATGGCAAGGGCCGTTGTATTTCCTGTCATTTTGGAACAAACTTCACGACAGGAGATTTCCGGAATATTGGGCTATATGATGGGGTGCAGCTTGTCGATAGCGGCCGGGCCGCCATCACAGGAAATAGGGCCGACCTGGGCAAATTCAAAGTGGCTTCACTGCGAAACATAGCCCTCACTGCGCCTTATATGCATAATGGGATGTTTCGGACGCTTCGCGAAGTGATCGATTACTATGACGACCCTGATAAAGTAGTACCGCATGCGCAAAATCGAGATCCTCTGCTGGCTACCCCTTTGCATCTTTCGAATGAAGAGAAGCAGGAACTGGAAGATTTTTTACGATCGCTGACGGATCGAGTCTTATAAAACGATCGCTTTTCTCAACCAGGCCAGATAGATCCAGGGCAGTAATAGGAAGGCCAGTGCCGCAAGGGCGCCATAATGATCAGTGATAAGCCCCATGATCGGAAGCAGGATCGCCCCGCCGGCAACGCCCATGATCATCAGCCCGGAGACCTCGTTTTGTTGAGTCGGGGTTTGCTGCAGCGCAGCCGCAAAGAGGATGGGAAAGACGTTGGCTACGGCCAGACCAGAAAGAAAGATCATGATACCGATGAGCCATACGCTGGAAGATAACAATATGCCGGCCAGACCGACAATACCCAGGCCAGCCGTACACAGCAGAAAGCGGCGGCTTTGAGTTCCGGCAAGCAGGAAGACGCCGATCAGGCTGCCAAGGGTACGGGCTATGAAGTAGAGAGAAGTACCGAGGCCCGCTTTTTCAAGCGGAAAGCCACAGCGATAGGTCAGGAACTGCGGGATCGAGGTGTTGAAACCGACATCGAGGCCAACGATACAGACCACACCTATCACAAGCCGTGCAATGACGGGATTGGCCAGCAGCCGGAGGCTGTCGCGGCCCGGGGAAAGGCGCTCGGACGAAGAGGCTGACCCGGGCATAGCCGCAATTTCAACAGTGGCCCCAGGTTGGAGCGGGTCTGGCGCCCCTTCGTTGATCGGCGTAAGCCAAAGCCAGATAAGATTAATCGTACTTACGGCAGCCAATATCCAAAAGATGACCTTCCAGTCGCCCCACCAGGCGGAAGCAGCGCCGGCGATAATTGGCCCGAGGAAGGAGGCCAGCGCTTTTATGAGCTGGCCCCCTGTCAGAGCGCTTGTAAGATGGGAAGAAGCTATAACGTTGCCGAGTAAGGGATTCAGCGCCACCTGCAGGATCGTGTTGCCGATGCCAAGCAAGGCAAAGGCGGCAAGCAGGAGCAGGAAGCGAGGATCTACACCGGATCGGACGGAAGGCAATTTTGATTTCGCAGCCTCGGACAAAGGCGACAAATGAATGCCCGAGGCCAGCAGCATGGCTGCCAGCGTGATCGCAATCCCAAGCAGCACAGTCCTGCGTCTGCCGATGCGATTCATCAATACGCCGGTTGGAACCGAGAACAGCGCAAACCAGATAAAAACCATCAGGGGCAGCAGATTGGCGACAGAGTCGCTCAGCTGCAGGTCTTTTTTGGCATAGTTGGTCGAGATGCCGACGACATCGACGAAACCCATTACAAAGAATCCCAGGAAGACAGGCAATCGTTTTTTCATGGCGTTCTATTTCTCTACCCGGATAGTGACGACATCCTGAGACGCTACGACAATGCCTCCCTCAACCGCCCCCAATGCTTCTTCTGCCGTGTTGCTATAGTGAGCGGCGCCTACCGCGCCACTCCAGGTCAGATTCGTGGATTCCTGCTGCTGGCCGGGATTGTACAAGGTCACCATCCAGGCTTTCCCATCCAGGCTTGGCTTCAATGCCAGCACGACCAGTTGTTGGTTGGAAAGCTGAAGCCGCGAAGCCGACTGCGCTGCGCCTGTTGCCGGAGCAACAACCAGCGGCTGTGACAGACTTGTCGCCAACTTCGTGGAGGCTACAGGGTCATAATTTTTATGCGGCTGCAGTGCATAACGGAAGGTTATGATCCCATCCTGATAAGCCCTGTAATTGGTTTCCCAGTGGTTGTTCAGCGCCCAGGAATAAAGCTTTTGAGTCGGGTCAATATGCTTGCGCCAGACGGCCGGATTACTTTGTCCGCCCAACAAGGTCGCCGTTATCCCACCCACTTCTACCAGCGGCGCGTCGAGGGTTACCCAGGTAACGCCATAGTCCTTGTTGCTGACATCGGCCCAGGATCCTACTTCCAGCCAATTCTTACAGGAGCCGGGGATCTGATCCTTTTCCGGCTGCATGATCGCCATCGGAATATCGAGCCGCATCTCACCGCCCTGGACATGGAAGGGGAAACCAAAGTTCAGACTTTCCTTGCCGTGCAGGTTAGCCCAGGGATAGTCGCCGGGATGGGGATCGAGTTCGGCGGGCAGCTTGTCGAGAACATTGGTGATCTCCACATAATCCGCACCCTTTACGAGTTTCAGGATACGAACGAGGTGCGCTACACCCGGCGCGTCCGACTCGATCCAAAGCTCAGCCAATACAGGACCTTGTTCACGAACGGATATCTTTACCGGGCCATTACGTTGGAGATCGCTGAGTTTGTTGCCTAATAAAAAGAGATAGTCGTTGAGACCACCCGAAGAGTCGGTGTCGACAAATTCGTTGTCGATGCCAGTGTGTCTCAGGCTGGAAATAACGCCCGTCTTTTCGTCGATGCTGACGTGAACGATACCATTGTCAAGTGAATGCCCGTCCGCTGCCACGTTCTCGGTCCGACCGGACGTACCGGCAGCGATCATATAACGACGTTTGCTATAGGGCATAACCTCCCTCGCAACGAAGGCCAGCTCCCCATTTTGGAGACGCTGTGACGGAATGATATTCCCGTCGGCATCTTTGACAATATCGCCTGCCGAAGACAGTTCCCGGGAAACTGTCACCAGCTGGGTCTTTGACCAGGAGTTGGTATTATATACGTCAATTACGCTGCCAGCGATTGTATTCCCCGCCGGGGCAGTGTTTCCCGAAAAAACGCCCCGACCGGAGCCCTCTCCAAGCGCCCCGTTGAGGAGCTCCCGCGAGATACTATCGGCGGTTGTCGCATAAGACTTCTTGATGATCCACTGTTCCATCGTCTTCTGACTTAGCGGCCGCGTAATACTGACGTCCGCCCCCCAGGTATGTTCCGAATATAAAATGATATTCTTCCAGGCTTCGCGATCCCGCTCGGCAGGAAAAGCAGCGCCATCTTTCATCACCCAAAGCGCTTCGGCCTGGCTGACCCTGGAACTGCTGCTCCTGTTCTCCGATGTTTCAAGCGCCGAAGAAGCCGCGCCATCTTCCCAGTAACCGGTCCAGTCGCCTTTTTCCAGTGGAAGCTGGGACCCATATTTTTCTTCGAAAGCATGAAAGGCCGTGCTGGTCGAAGAAATGATGAATTTGGGCCATG
>JAATGQ010000096.1 GCA_015654595.1 Chitinophagales bacterium
AATTCATGAACGAAGAGCGTGTCGGTAACCTGGCGACCTTCTTTGCGTCGCTGGCTATTTTTATCTCCTGCCTCGGCTTGTTCGGGCTGTCTTCTTTTGTTGCGGAGCAACGGACAAAAGAGATCGGTGTTCGCAAAGTATTGGGCGCTTCCCTGCTGAATGTATGGGGGCTGCTTTCGCGGGAGTTTGCATTGCTGGTTATTTTATCGATGGTGATCGCGATGCCGCTGGCAGGTTATATCATGCACCTCTGGCTGCAAAATTATCAAAACCATACCGGCATTCCCTGGTGGGTGTTTGCCTCCGCAGGCCTTGGCGCTTTGTCGATCACACTGCTGACGGTGAGCTTTCAGGCTGTTAAGGCCGGACTCATCAATCCGGCTAAGAGCTTGCGAACGGAGTAGGGACGCTTTAAAAAACCGCGGAAATAGACAGCCCGATATTGCTGGGCTGTCTATTTTTTTTAATTTCGATTATGCGAGCTTCCACCAAGGCTTTTTCGAATACTCAGTCAGCGGCGTTTCCCATAAAAAATCATCCGCCATATCCAACTGCCTCCCAAGGTATCTCCGGCCAATCTCGAACACAAAATTTTCCCCTACCTGGTCTTCGTTAAATTCTTCACCTGGCATGTCTTCCATCCGGTACATGCGCTCGCCCTCTTCGTTTATGTAGGATTGTGCCAGTAAAGGCTTTTCTTCTTCGAGCGGGTCGCCAAGATCAAAATAAGTCCCTTTGTCTGCGTCTCCCGCTCTGTGCCGGAGCACTTTGCCATCTTTGAGGATTTTGTAACCCCAAAAATTAATCGTGCTTACCAATTCCATCACCGCAATCTCGGAGTTGGGGAACCGGGACGCCAGGAATTTCTCCTCCGGCGTATTGTTTTGGAGTATGATTTTTTCGGGAATAGTCCAGTCGTGGATAACGAGCTGCCCTTTATAATCGCCGATATATGTTTTTTTATTCGATATTGTTGATGCCTCTTCGATTGATCCGCTGCCGGTCTCTGAAAAGCGCTTGAGCCCAAGACCGGTTAAAAGTTCTTTGTGACTAATGGTTGACGGATTGGTGATGATGATCAGAGATATCTTCCAGCCCATGGATTACGGTTTAGATTGTTGGGCGACAAAATAGTAAAAAATCAATAAAGCGGCCAAAAAGCAAAAGCCCGGCATAATAGCCGGGCTCTTTATCGGGAAGCAAGTCTTAATATCCTAGTTGAGCTTTATTATAGTCCTCGCCTGTCAAGGGCGCCAGTTCCACAACCTGCCCTTGCGCCACATATTTCTTCAGGAACTCTTTTTTTGAATCCTTGTACCAGGAAACCATCTTTAGCTTGCGCAGCACAAAAATATAGATCCAGGCCAGATCCAGCTGTCCGGGAAGAAATCCCGCGCGGGCGCTTCCCGGGAAGAGATGATGGTTGTTATGCCACTCACCGGCGAACAATCCGGGTCTGGTCTGATTGATCGACAGATTGCTGCGGTCAAAGTCAACCCCGTCGCGGTGCTTTTCTTTTCCACCACCATGACCGGTATAATTAAATGCCCGGATACCAGCGAACCAAAGCATGGCAGCGCTAAAGATGGCACAGGCGAGACCAGGGCCTCCGATAAGATACAAAGCGGTGAACCAGAAACTCCAGTTGATCAGCCAGATCGCAATAGTATACGCGGGAGTAGCTACAGAACCCCATTTCTTGTATTGTTCATAGGAATTTATCGATACCCCGGTGTGTTTCATAAAATGCACCGCCTTTTTATAGGAATCCTCACTCAGGTTTGGAGAGATCCGCTGGTGATTGAATTCGGCCAGCATACAATACCAGAAACCCGCTTGTGCATTATAAGGGTCACCTGGTTCATCGGATTTACAATGATGAACGTGGTGCGAGATCACATAGATCTCTTCGGGAACAGTTTTTATAACGAGGTTCTGCGTGATAATGCGCCAGATTGGATGACTAAAACCATAAGATTTGTGCGTACAGAACCGGTGATACCAGATCGTACCATGCGTCCCCATGATGATCATTGCGTAAACGACCACGGCAATCATCCAATACCAGGTAAAATATTTGAACACAAAAAAGAAAAAGAAGGGCAACATCCCTATAAGCATCAGCAGGCTGACAAAGGAGATCCAGTTGTTCTTGGCTTTGAAAACATTTAGTCGGGAAAACGCTTCCGACCAGAGTTGTTTATTCGTGGGAACTATAAGGGTTGCATTCTGGTCTTTCCATCCATAAGATGGGGCATAGAGTAGGTCATCGATAAACGAGCTTTTAACCATTCGGTTTGAGTTTTTAAAATATTAATATGGAGACCAGGGAAAATTGCAGGCTGCTTTAGCGTTTGCTATTACATACAGCATGAGTCCTTGCGGCCCTTTTCGGAAGATTTGTCTGCGAGGTCATCCAGCTCGTCATCTAAGGTTTTCCCTTTAACCTGTTTGGCTTTTTAGCTCTTCTTTGTTCCTTTTTCGACTATTGTTCTTTTCGACGCTGATTTTCTTCTATACTATAACGTGAAGGTCGACTTTTTTGTATCTTTTAAGGCTGTTTATTGCAAAGATACTGCCACTTTGTGCTGGATTTAACATAGTTCGCCCTATTGAGTGCAAAAAAGGGAGTCGCTATCGTTTAGTGAAGGGAATTATCTGTATTCTCAGACGCTCTACGTTCAATGTCGTAGCAAACGGCAGTGTGACTATCAAAAACAACCAGCCAATATTGAAAGACATCATGTGGTCATCCATCTTGTGGCCATGAAACCGGGGGCTATCCAGCTTCGTTACCAAAAACAATTGCCTCGCGCTGTTGGGTAAAAAAACTTTTCAAAATCCTAGCAAAATCGGACTGGTAGTTATAACTTAGGTATGTCCATTTAACCTTAACCTTCCCTGAACCAACGTCGGGGCCAGACCTTATACTATGCGATTGTTCTTTTGCCTGTTCTTACTTCTAGCCGGTATCCTGCCTTCCTGTCGCCAGCCAGGATCAGCGAGCTATAATATCATTGGTGATGTGAATGCGGTCGACTCGGAGATCTATATCCGAAACTGGGAGATCACCCAACCTGTTTTAATGGATTCGAGCTCCGAAGCCGATGCCAACAGCAGCCTCAAAGACACATCGGGTCGTGACCAAGGCGACAACATGAAAACCTATGCCGACTACGCCGCGGCCTACGATGAACCGGCGGACGACACCAGCCGCTCAGCGTATACGCCGTTCATAAGGGTTCCCTACCAGCTGAATGGAAGCTATTTCTTTGTCAATAATTACTATAAGATCCCCGAGCGGCCTTCGTTCTTATACCCCGTCATCCCTGCGCAGGTATACGCGGCCACAACCATAAACAGCGATCGGGACCAGGACGTCATCTTTATAAGCGGCGCCAACAATGGCCTCAGACTATGGCTCAACGGCCAGCAGGTCCTGCGCAAGTTTACCACGGGCTTGATCCAGGGATATCAATACCTCACCAAAGTCC
>JAATGQ010000013.1 GCA_015654595.1 Chitinophagales bacterium
CGGAAGCGGCGGCCTTGGGCGTTTCGATTGTTATAGAATCTGCCTGCGCGGCCTGGTCTTGCGCTGCTTTTTCGGGAGCTGGCTTGGAGGCGGGACCAGCGGCTGGCGTCTGTGCGATATCGGCAGTGGTCGTCTTTTGCAGGCCATAGCGGGCGATAAGCCCAAGACCGACGAGTATTACTACTGCCGCCGCGATACGCGTCAGTAGGGGCAATGTCTTTCTCTTCTTTTGATCCACCCTTTTGTCTAATCGTTCCCGCAGGTCGGCAAGATCCTGTTCGATGACGGGCTGGCCGGCAGCATGGTTACTAAAGCCATCCATCGCATCGGCGAGGAAAGGGTCTTCCAGCGCTGCCTTTTCCATCCGGTGCATTTCTGCAGCAGACAGTTTGCCGTCGAGGTATTTTTGTATATCCGCGGCGGTATAGGGGGCGATATGGCCTTTTGTTTTGTTCATTTTTATACAGCCAGGGCAGGGTCTTTGTCGTCCTGGCCGGATGTGTTGATCCCGGATGGCCGGTTAAGTGCTATTGCAGAAGCCTGTTGCGCCTGCTGCTGCATACAGAGCTTCAGATTTCTTCTGCCATTCTGCACATAGCTGCGGACTTTGTTCCATTCGAGTCCGGTGATCGTCTCTATTTCTTTATAGGCTTTATTTTGAAGGTAAAATAATTCAATCACGGTCTTTTGATCGGCGGATAATTTTTCAATACAACGGGTCAGTTGGCCAATCTGTTCTTCTTTCTCCAGTTTGTCGGTTAGATGCAAATCTTCCGCTGATTGCACAAGTTCGCTGTCAAGGGAAAATACCTTTACCCGCCCCGAGGAACGCAACTTCATGAGACAGTGGTTCTTAGCCAGGGTATAAAGCCAGCCGCGGAAGTAGGTGATCTCGTGTTTGAATACCTTTTGCGTCAGTTCTTCGAAGATCTCCATGACGGCGTCTTTTGCTTTTTCCTGGTCTTCCAGGTATTTGAGGCAAACGCCATACAGGAGGTCCAGATAGGGTTGATATAGCTGCGCGAGAATGTTCAGGTCAGACGTACGCCTGTAGGCCGCGATCAATTCGAGGTCATCCGGCGTTTCGGACTGCGCCGATATGTTTTTTAAGAATGCCAATAAGCGTTTCTGTCTTTAACCGTCAGGCCGGACTAAGATACTGATTTTTATCAATTACCCGAAGTCCTGTACGAATCAGGAGCGCTGGCTGGTGTGGGTAAAGGCAGGATGGTACTTATGGAGGGTTTCGCGCAGGTATTCCCGGTCGAGGTGGGTATATATCTCGGTGGTGGTGATGCTTTCGTGGCCAAGCATTTCCTGTACGGCACGAAGGTCGGCTCCTCCTTCTACGAGGTGGGTTGCAAAAGAGTGGCGGAAAGTGTGCGGGGAAATGTTCTTGGCGATACCTGCCTTTTGGGTCAGGCCTTTCAGCATCAGGAAGATCATGACGCGGGTCAGCTTGCTGCCGCGGCGGTTAAGGAAGAGGATGTCTTCGCTGCCGCGTTTGATGGGAACATGGACGCGGATCTCATTTTGATAGATCCGGATATATTTGACGGCGGAATCGCCGATGGGGATGAGCCGCTCTTTGTCGCCTTTCCCGATGACGCGGATGTAGCCGGCGTCGAGGTAGAGGCCCGAGATACGGAGGTTGACGACTTCGCTGACGCGAAGCCCGCAGCTGTACATGGTTTCGAGGATGGCTTTGTTGCGGCCGCCTTCGGGTTTGCTAAGATCGATCTGACTGATGATCGCCTCTATTTCTTCAAAGTTCAGCACATCGGGCAGGGCTCGTTTCAGCTTAGGCGATTCGAGCAGAACGGTTGGATCTTTTTTGACGATCTGTTCTATAAAACAATATTTGAAAAAGGAGCGGACGCCGGACAATATGCGGGCCTGGGAGGCGGCGTTCAAACCCATTTCGCCGACCCATTGCAGAAAGGCCTGCAACTGTCGCAGCTCGATCGTGTCCGGTGTTTTAAGCTCTCCCGTCGTCTGAAGGTATTGGGTGAGTTTGTCTATATCACGAAGATAGGCTTCCACAGAGTTGTCGGAAAGGGAGCGCTCCAATTGTAACCAGGCTTTGTATCCTTTTTTGTAAGAGTCCCACATTGGCGTTGGATATACTGGCGGGCAATGTACGATAAAATCCAAAAAATTCTTTGTAACTCCCTTGCTTTGCCACATATTTGCTTATTAAGCATAAGTAGCAATCAACATGGCAACAGTCAATTTACGTTCTTTCCGGATGGCCGTTTCGCGTAATAAACGTCGGATGAAGTCTTTTTTAACCCGCCTCGAGAAGAATACGCCCAGGAACATGAGGCAGCAGCAGGAAGAGGCCAACAAGGAAGCATTGGCGAAGACGGATTGTCTGGATTGTGCCAATTGTTGCAAGACCATGTCGCCGACCTTTACAAAGGAAGACGTGAAGCGGATCTCTTCGCACCTGGGCATGACGGAGAAGGCTTTCCGTGAGAAATGGCTGTATAAGGATAAGATCGGGGATTGGATGAATGTAAGGCAGCCTTGTCAATTTCTGGATCTGAAGACGAATATGTGTGATATTTATGCTGTCCGTCCGCGGGATTGCGCCGGTTTCCCGCATCACAACAAGAAGATGGGACCGGATTATATGCATATGTATAAGCAGAATCTGGAGTATTGTCCCGCTACATACCGTTTGGTCGAGCAGATCATCGAGAAAGTGTCTTCATAGATAGACGTCTTCAAAGAGTACGTATTCAGGTTCTGCATTTTTTAGCAAAGTTATAGCCAGTACATCATACTGTACGCGCTTGTTGTCGGGATGGCGGTAAAGCCATTCCGAGGCGCCTTTCAGCAAATGTCTTATTTTGCGTGTGCTGACGCTTTCTTCGGGATGTCCATAGGTCAGCGAGCTTCTTGTCTTTACTTCGATGAAATGCAAAATACCGTCGCGGGCGGCGATGATATCGATCTCATAGCGGCTGCTGCGCCAGTTGGTTTCCGTTATGGTATAGCCTTTTGAGGCAAGCCATTCGACGGCAAGCGCTTCTCCTTTTTTCCCAAGGTCGATATGCGGGGGCATTCTGCGTTTTTTTTATTTACTTTGTCCTTGTAAGCTTAATAGCCAATAACATGAGAAAGGAGAACAAAGTTTTTCAATTACAGGGAAAGGTTCAGCATTATGCCTGGGGTGGCAGCACTTATTTACCAAAGTTGTTAGCCATTGCCAATCCGGAAAATAAGCCTTTTGCAGAGTATTGGATGGGCGCGCATGACAACGCGCCTTCGGGGATTGTTGCGGAGGAAGGCATTTTGCCTTTGAACGAGTATATAAAAAAGGCTCCTGCCGACTTGCTGGGGGAATATACCAATGAAAAGTTCGGGCGTCTTCCTTATCTGTTGAAGATACTGGATGTAAAAGACATGTTGTCGATCCAGGTACATCCTTCGAAGAAGAATGCCGAAGAAGAATTTGCGGCGGAGAATAAGAAGGGCATTCCATTGAATGCGCCGGACAGGAATTATAAAGACGATAATCACAAGCCTGAGCTGATGCTTGCGCTGAGCGAGTTTTGGCTATTGCATGGCTTCAAGCCCGTGGATTCGTTAGAAGCCTTGCTGCGGGCTACGCCTGAACTGGAATTCCTGGCGCCGACCTTGACCCGTGAGTCCTATAAGGGTTTGTACAGGAAGGTGATGGAGATGCCGCAAGAAGAGGTGAATAAGATCCTGCAGCCTTTGCTGGATCGTATCCTGCCTTTATATAAAGCCAATCGGTTGAACAGGAATGAAGAGCATTTCTGGGCTGCGCGTGCTGCGATAACGTATAATGAAGGCAGCAAGATCGACCGGGGTATCTTCTCGATCTATTTTTTCAATCTGTTGAACCTGCATCCCGGCGAAGCGATCTTTCAGGATGCTGGTTTGCCGCATGCTTACCTGGAAGGACAGAATGTGGAGATCATGGCGAATTCCGACAATGTCTTACGCGGGGGGCTGACGCCAAAGCATGTGGATGTGGCTGAGCTGTTGAAACACGTAAAATTTGAGGCGACGAATCCGAAGATTATTTCCGAAGGTGACGGACCGGGACACATTACAGTGTATAAGACGCCGGCGCCTGACTTTGAACTGAGCAAGATCAGTTTGCTACAGGGTGAATCGATCACGGTGAAGGCGCATTCTGCAGAGATCTTTATCGTGATGGAAGGAAAGGTCGGTGTGATAGAAGAGGGTGGAGAACCTTTTAGCCGTAAGACAGGGGAGGTTTTTCTGGCGTTTTACCAGGCGAAGTTTGAATTAAAGGCGCAGGAGGATTCGGTAGTCTACCGGGCTTCGGTGCCGTTGGTATAAACTTAAAAGCCCGCCATACGGCGGGCTTTTAAGTTGGGGCATTTTATCTGCCGGATTCAGCTTCGAAAGCTTTATCTATCCGCAGATGCGCTTTGTCGTCGGCAGCTGAGGTGGCGAGGATATCGCAGCGGTTATTGTAGGGGTTGTCGGCATGGCCCTTGACCCATACAAAACGCAGGTTTTGTTTTTTGGCAAGCTGGTCGAAGTGAAGCCAGAGGTCTTTGTTTTTTTTACCGCCTTTGAAGTCGGTGGCGATCCAGTTGCGAAGCCATCCTTGTTCTACTGCTTTTACGACATACTGGCTGTCGGAATAGATAGTGATCTTGAGTCCTTCTTTTTTCAGCGCTTCGAGGCCGGCGATAACGGCCATTAATTCCATACGGTTATTGGTAGTATAGCGGAAGCCTCCGGAGAGTTCTTTTTTCTGGTCACCCCAGAACAAGATCGTGCCGTATCCGCCAGGGCCGGGATTACCGCGGGACGAGCCGTCGGTATACATGATCAATTCGTTGCTCATGCGGCAAATATAGGCCATCAGACGGGTATGACGCCGGCTGTTTTAGAGGTGGATCGGTCGTATCAAACCTGGATCACGCCGGTCTTAAATTCCGGCAGATGGGGGTTGTGTGCGGCTGCGGCCAGTCCCTGGGCGATGACGAGCCGGGTGTCTGCGGGATCGATGATCGCGTCGACCCAAAGCCGGGCTGCGGCATAGAAAGGGGAGGTCTGTTTCTCGTAGCGGTTTTTTATTTCGTCGAGCAGCCGCCTCTCTTCTGCCGGGTCGATCTCTTTTCCCTGGCCTTTGAGTGCGCCCACCTGGATCTGCAACAACGTTTTGGCGGCTTGTTCGCCGCCCATGACGGCGATACGCGCTGTCGGCCATGCGTAGATAAAACGAGGATCATAGGCTTTGCCGCACATGGCATAGTTGCCTGCTCCAAAAGAGTTGCCGATGATGATCGTGATCTTTGGAACGACGGAGTTGGCGACGGCGTTGACGAGCTTTGCCCCGTCTTTGATGATCCCAGCCTGTTCGCTGCGGGAGCCGACCATAAAGCCGGTGACGTCTTGCAGGAAAACGAGGGGGATCTTCTTTTGGTTGCAGTTCATAATAAAGCGTGCTGCTTTGTCGGCGCTGTCGTTGTAGATGACGCAGCCCATTTGCAGTTCGCCTTTCTTATTTTTGACTGTTTTTCGCTGGTTGGCGACGATGCCGACGGCCCATCCTTCTATCCGCGCATAGCCGCAGAGGATGGTTTTCCCATAGTCTGCTTTGAAAGGTTCGAATTCGCCGCCATCCACGATCCGTGTGATGATATCCGTCATATCATAGGGCCTGGCCGGGTCGGCGGGCAGGATGCCATAGAGTTCTTCTTTTGCCGTTTTTGCAGGGACCGGTGCAATGCGATCGAAGTG
The DNA here is from genome assembly GCA_015654595.1 of Chitinophagales bacterium. Classification (GTDB taxonomy): domain Bacteria; phylum Bacteroidota; class Bacteroidia; order Chitinophagales; family Chitinophagaceae; genus Puia. The sequence continues at coordinate 5,758 of JAATGQ010000013.1, forward strand.
CCCGTTGGGGGTTGTAGTATGTCCCAGTTTGCTGATGATCTTTTTTACCTGGTCGAGGCATTCCTGTTCTGTCGGGAATTTATAATCCGCGATACCCGATATCTCCGTATGCGTAACGGCGCCGCCCAGGGTTTCCGCGTCGATATCTTCTCCGATGGCGGCTTTGACGAGGTAGGGGCCTGCCAGGAAGATGGAGCCATTACCTTCCACCATCAGCGTTTCATCGCTCATGATAGGCAGGTAGGCGCCGCCGGCTACGCAGGGGCCCATTACTGCGGCGATTTGCGTAATACCCATTGCGCTCATACGGGCGTTGTTGCGAAAGATGCGTCCAAAGTGTTCTTTATCGGGGAAGATCTCGTCCTGCATGGGAAGGAAGACTCCTGCGCTGTCGACAAGATAGATGACAGGCAGATGGTTCTCCATCGCGATCTCCTGAAGCCGGAGATTTTTTTTCCCGGTGATGGGGAACCAGGCGCCTGCTTTTACCGTCTGATCGTTGGCAACGACGATAACCTGCCGGCCGCGAACATAACCGATCCCGCCTACGGTCCCGCCGGCGGGGCAGCCGCCCTGTTCTTCGTACATTTCAAATCCCGCAAATGCGCCAAGCTCGATAAAGGGAGCGCCTTCGTCGAGCAGATAGTCGATACGTTCTCTTGGGGTAAGTTTGTTTTTTTCGTGTTGTTTCTCGATGGATTTTTTTCCGCCGCCGAGGGCAATCTTTTCCAGTCGGGTACGGACCTGGCTGAGGACCTTGCGCATGGCGTCTTCGTTCTTGTTGAATTCCAGCGTCTCTGTATTCATAGCAGGCAATTATTATATCTGCAATTTAACATGGATGATTTAATATTTGCGTTATTTTTAAACAGTATGTCAAGACGAAGAAAATACCTATGGATTGTGTTGGCGGCAGCGGCGTTGGGGATAAAATTATTCTCTCTCTTTCCCGGGGCTGTCGAGCGGGTGTATTCCCGCGGCCTGTATCCCTGGATCGGCGCCTTGCAGCGGATGATCTTTGGATGGATCCCATTCAGCGTTGGGGACATCCTTTACCTGGCGGCGGGCGTGTGGCTGCTGTTTGCGTTTGTGCGGCTTATCCGCCGGCTTGTCCGCAGAGAGGTCAGCTGGATGTGGCTGGGGCAGAGGCTGCGAAAGGTGCTGGGCGTTGTGGTAATCATCTATATCGTTTTTAATGTGAGCTGGGGGTTAAACTACGATCGGGAGGATGTTGCCGATCAGCTGCAGCTAAACGTAAAGCCTTATTCGACGGAGGAGCTGGTCAGATTATTGACAAAGATGAGCGACCGGTTGTCTTCACTGGACAGTACCGACAGTGTCAGCCGGATGGCTTTTTACAGGAATTCTCCATTGTTTGATACCGCTGTTGCGGCCTACCGGTCCTTATCCGGCCAATCGCCGCATTTAAGTTATCCCTTTGCTTCCGTTAAGGCCTCGCTGTATGGTTATCCGGGTGATTATATCGGCTTTGGAGGATATTATAACCCATTTACCGGGGAAGCGCAGGTGAATACGACGGATCCCGTGTTTACCCTGCCTTTTACAACCTGTCATGAGATGGGGCATCAGCTGGGTTATGCCAAGGAGAACGAGGCGAATTTGATCGGATATCTGACGATCGCCCATACCCGGAATGTCAATCCTTCCTTTTTGTATTCAGCTTCTTTTGAAATGTATATGTATGCGGCCAGGGAGTTGTATGCGCGGGATTCGACGCAGTATATTCCATTCAGGCAGCGGCAAAAGCCTGGACTGAAGCGGGATATCCGCGCCAATGAAGCCTTCAGCAGACGATATGCCAATCCTTTTTCACCGTTGATCTGGAAGGCTTATGGGCATTATCTGAAAGCCAACAGGCAGCCGCAGGGCATCCGCACGTATAATGAAGTATTGGCCTGGCTGATCGCCTATGCCAATAAGAATGGATGGGATTCGATATAAGCCGTTATCGCGCCGAATGGGCCGTCTTAGAATTTATTCTTCCACATCATGCTCTCCACCGGTTTGTCGGGCTGGCCATTGTATTTGGCGTTGGACTTCTGATTATACTTAACCTCGATCGGGCCTTCCACCGGGAAGTAGATCAACTGTCCGACGGGCATTCCTTTGTAGACCTTTACCGGTTGTTTAACCGATATTTCCAGGGTCCAGTTGCCGCAGAAGCCCACATCACCCTTGCCTGCAGTAGCATGGATGTCGATACCCAGCCGGCCGGTGGAAGATTTTCCTTCCAGAAAGGGAACATGTGCATGGGTTTCGGTGTATTCAAGGGTAACGCCGAGGTAGAAGACATGGGGATACAACACGAAACCTTCTTCGGGGATCTCGAAATAGTCTATTTCGTTGTGTTTTTTTGCGTCCAGGATATGTGACTGATAAGTAGCCAGCCATTTACCCAGATGGACGTCGTAGGAGTTGCTTCCCAGGCATGCGCGGTCATAAGGTTCGATCTTGATCGTACCTTTTTCTATTTCTTCCAGGATGCGAGTATCCGATAGGATCATGTTGAAATTGGTTAAGTTTGCGAATATGATAATATAATCTTAGAAATGGCCTTGTTTTATCAACATAATATTAACGAGTACACAAAGTTAGGGATTTGGTTTATCGAAGAGCCAGAATCCTTTTTCCTGGAAAAGGTTCCGGTAAAGAGGGAGGTGACGCATCCGTTCAAACGTCTGCAGCACTTGGCGGGGCGTTATTTGTTGTCTTATCTTTTTCCCGATTTCCCTTTGGAGGAGATCCGTATAGCGGACACCCGGAAGCCTTTCCTGGAGAATGAGCAGTTTCATTTTTCCATTTCCCATTGTGGTAATTATGCGGCTGCCATCGTCAGCACGGACAACCGGGTGGGGGTGGATATCGAGCAGATCTCACCGAGGATAGAGCGGGTGGCGCCGAAGTTCCTGGGTGAGGAGGAAGCGTCGTTCTTCAATGATGATTATACGTTATTCCTGGATCAGTGGGGTATGAGGGGTAGAGTTTTCCAGGAGTTCCTGACGATGATCTGGAGCGCAAAGGAGGCTATTTACAAATGGTATGGGCTTGGCGAGCTGGATTTTCGCCGGCACATGCAGTTGAAGGGGAATATCGCTATTCAGGGCGATTGGATAGGGATACCTTTTCTATTTGATAAGACGCATCCGGTTCCATTGTCGGTTGTAGGACGGTTCTTTGAAGAGCCGGAGCTAACGCTGGCCTGGGTTTGCACATGAGACCCTTGTCGGGGCTGCCGCCGTCGGGTTTAATCGAGTTGAAGATCTTCGTCGAGGTCTTCGATAAGGCCGACGTCGATGGCGTCCTTGCCCGCGATACCGTCGATGGAGCCGCGGATATGAGCGGCGTTCAGCAAGACCTTTTCGAGTTGTTTTTCGCGCGCTTTCCAGAGCCGTTCCATCGTATCCCGTTCTTTCTGGATGGATTGCTTCATCGATTGAAAGCCTTCGCGAATAGCCTTCCACTGCTCACTGAATTCGGTGCTCGTGAGATAGTCATAGAGCAGGTGCATTTTGTCGCCTTTGTTCTCCTGGGATTTGGAGGCGTTGAATACGCGGATGACGCCGTCACGGAGCACGTAAGAGAGCGCTTTCACTTCGGAAAAAGAGCAGATCCAGACGCCGTTGCGTTCTCCAAAGGCGGTCATATCCTTTGGCATAGCCTGGGTGACGATCACGGCGATGGCGGCGCCCTGGCTGCGCATATCGGCTTTTAGCTTCTCGATCCAGTCCTGCGCGAAATCGCGTGTTCTTTTGCTTTCATAGATGATCTTGCCGCATTCCTGGCCGAAATTATTCCGAACGGTCTGGATACAGTCTGCGCCCCGGACCCCTTTTCCGACTTCGCTGACTTCGTCGAAGGGGAAGGTGGCGCGGAGCAGTTCTTCGAGCGCCAGTTCCTGGACTTCGCCCTGCAGCTGCATACTGCCCTGTTCTGCCTTGCGGCGCATTTCCTCGGCGAGTTTTTTCTGGTCGTCGAGCTGCTTTTCGAGTTCTTTTACTTTGAGTTGATGTTCCGTCTCGCGGGAGGCGATCTTTTGTTCTTCGATGTCGCGGATCTCTTTGGAGAGTCTGACGCGCTCTTCCTGCAGCATACGCTGGACATTCAATTCCATCTCTGCTTCCTTGTTGACCAGGTCCTGTTCCCTTTTCAGGAATTCCAGTTCGCGTTGACGGGCAGTGCGAAGCTTTTCTTCGTTGTCTTTGTTCGCTTCCTGGAGAAGGCGAAGCTTGTTTTCGAAATCGACAGCGATCGATTTGCGAAGGTTTTGTTCCGTGTCGGCCTGTATCTGGCGGCGCTGCTCTTCGAATTTGCGCGTGAGAGCGGTCTCCTGTTGCAACAGGAGCTGCTGCTTGGCTGTTTCCTGCTGCAGGAGCTGCTGCTGCATTTCTTTTTCGCGCTGGGAGAAGCCTTCCTGTTTTATCAGGAATTCTTTTTCTTTTTCCTTTATAAAAGCCTGCATTTTGTCGCGGAGGTCGCGTTTGTATTCTTCTGCAACGGCTTCTTCCATAGGGAAAGCATGACCACAGTTCGGGCATTTGATTTCAGTCGCCATAGAACAAAATTATTGAAATTTTGGGACCTTGGGCCGGAAGTTTGGCGGGTGAGACGGGGCGGGTTCCGGGCGGCAGGAGCGGCGGCGAAGCGAGGTGCGCAGGAAAGGGAGGATTGGAGCGTGGCAGGCCAGGAGAATGCGCAAGCAGAGGTGATGATTGGGGTGGGCCGTCGGTAGGTTGACGGCTCAGGCGATGCCGTGTTCTTTTTGATAGAGCTGGGGGCTCTTGCCGGTGATGAGCTTGAAGTTTTTGTGGAAGCAGGTGAAATTGTTGAATCCGCATTCATAGCATAGTTGTTTGATGCTGATCCGGTTGTCGAGCAGAAGCTTACAGGCGTGACCGATGCGGATCTCGGTGACGAACTGGGTATAGGTCTTGCCCGTTCTGGATTTGAAGTAGCGGCAAAAGCTATTGGGGACAAGGCCGGCGACGGCGGCGACCTGGTTGAGGTAGATGGTTTGGGTAAAGTGGCGAAAGGTATAGTCGTAAATGGCGTTGATGCGTTGATTTTCCGACTCGTCGAAGTCGTGTTGGAAACCGATGGAAGACAACTGCTGCATCTGTTCGGTCCCTGAAAATGCCGACAGGCATTCCATCAGCGCGATGATGCGGCTGATGCCGTCCGATTCCCTGATCTTCTGTATCGATGTTTTTATCCTGGGCTCGTCTTTTTCGCTGACGAGTATGCCCCTGCGCGCTTTTTCCAGCAGGTGGCGGATCGTTTTTGTTTCGGGAAGGTCGAGAAAGGTTTCGCCCCAGAAGGTTTCCGAAAAATGGATGACGGTCGAGTGGACCGAATGGGCGTTCTCTCCCTGGAAGTATTGGTCGTCGTACCGCCAGTAGTGCGGCAGATTTGAGCCTACGAGGATGATGTCGCCCGGCTGAAAGCGCTTGATGTGGTCGCCGACGAACTGGGTGCCGCTGCCAAGATGAAAACAGATCAGCTCCACCTCCGCATGGTAGTGCCAGCGGTTGTTGATAAAGGGATCCCTGTCTTCCCGGACGCTGAAAGAATGCGCCGGTGTTCTGGGGACTTTTAACAATTTGGCTTTCATCTCCCCAAATTTACGATCTATCCCGGAAATAGAAACCGCCCGGCAGGCACCTGGCCGGGCGGAAAATTTTATACCGGGTGTTGGGGACGCCGGGCATCGACCTAGTCCACGATCAACCGGTTCTGGAAGGAATTGCTGCCGGAGGTGGTGCGGACGATATAGATGCCGCGGGCCAGCCGGTCGGGCAATACCAGCGTAATGGCGTTGGAGCCCGCTGCCAGCTGGGCCATCCGGGAAAAGACTGGTTTGCCAGCCGCATCGATCAACGCGATCGTGGCGGGCCCTCCCTGGTCTGCCCAGATGGAAAGGTTGGTGGAGGCGTGGGCAGGGTTTGGCCAAAGGTTTACACTAAAGGGCGTTGTATTGCTATTCGCGTTTATCTCGAGCACAGGGCTATAGGTAATTTCTCCGTCAACGGTCACCAGTTGGAGGCGATAAAAGAATTTTGATGCCGCAGGCAGCTGGTCATCGGTAAAAGAATAATTACTGACGTCGGTAGAGGCGGCCACTTCGCCGGTGGAAGTGAAGGTACTGCCGTTGGTGCTGCGTTCCACCACAAAATGATCCAATGAGGGAGAAGGAGCGAATTGCCAGTTGAGCAGGGAGCCATTGGCAATGGCGTGACCCGTGAAGGATTGCAGTCCTATTGGCAGTAAGGTCAGGCACTGAGACAACGCGATATCGTCCAAAGCCCAGTCGTTGCCGCCGCCGCCGGGAGCATTGTTCTTTATCTCAAAGAGTGCAGTAGAGGCGCTGCCGTTGAAAAAGGTAAAGGAGCTTTGCACCCATTGACCGGTATAAGGCAGATCGCCGGTGCTATAGTAATTGATCCCATTGACATTGATAGCCAGGTTGGGTTTTACGCCGGGCGTGCCGTTGGCATTGCCGGTGACCTGGTTCACTCCGCAGACAGGACAGATATTGTATAGCCAGAAACTCATGCTGTAGGTGGTATTGGGCAGTAGACCGGTAATGTTGGCGGTAAAGACGACGGCGGGCGCATAAGTGGCATTGACGGCAAGCATATATCCGGCGGTCGTGCCGCTGGCAGCAGCCGGGTTTCCGGTCCCGGTGGTCGAGCCGGTATGGTCCCCGATCACGTCCCAGTCCCCAAAGACCTTGTCCGATGATGCCGGACTTGTGCCGGTGTAGCCTGTTCCGCTGGTATTGGTAACGATGCTGTATTGCCCGTCATTGGGCGCGCCCGTGGTCAGGGTCGTAAAGGTATAGCCCGTAACGCTGGGGGATGCTGTGGACCTGTCGAGGGTAGAGCCGCTGCCAAACGTCCCGTTTGTTTCGAAGGGCAGGGAATTGGTGCCGGTGACGCCGCAGCTATAGGCAGGGCTTATCTTTATCAGCATGGTCGGAATGCTGGTCGTCGTACTCGCACCATTGAGATTATAGGTAAAGTTGTTGAGTGTTGTGGTGATATTTGCACCATTGTTACCCGTCACTTTTACCTGGAAGGCGGCCATGAGGATGGATGCCACATTGTAAAACAGCGGAGGGGTCGACCCGCCGACCAGTGTTCCGCCGGCGGATGATGTTGCGCCTGCTCCAAGGTTCATCCATATATTGGTTCCATCAAAATAGGCGGGATCCGTATCGCTGGCATCGGTATAGGTTCCGGTTTCGGTGAGTCCGCTGACCACCTGGCCTTCGTTGGTCTCTGCTTTCATGGAGCCGGCGACATAGGTCGTACCCGTAGGAAGGGTGAACTGATATTGAAGATTGGTTACTGTTGTGCCGGATGGTACTCCGATAACAGCACGGATCTCGAGGATGTCGCCGCTCACCACTGGGCCTCCAGTAGGGCGTGTAAGGTTGAGGTAAGAACCGTTGATCTGTATCTGGGCGTATGTTCTGCTGCCGAAGGCAAAGCCCAGAACGACCAAAAAGATATAGCGCATAGGGTGGCGGGGTTGGTTTTCTAAGGATAAAAGAGCTTTGGCCCTGCAAAATACATTGGGCTGAAAAGCGGTCCCGAATTAAATTTGATGATCGGCATACTATAGAAGACCTCGTTCGTTCCTCTAAGAGTATACCTAGTTAATGTTATAACCTGAATCATGAAGAGCACAAGAAAAACGGCTACCCAAGACAACCCTTTAACCTGGCGTCAGCGACTGGAAGCGCTGCGTAACCTGCCCAGGTTCTTTCGGTTGGTCTGGCAGGCAGACAAAGGATTAATGCTGGGCAATATTATACTGAGAATATTTCGGTCGGCTATTCCTGTAGCGGTGTTATATGTCGGCAAGCTGATCATCGATGGGGTGGTGGCGCTTAGCCATGGGAAAGGTCATCTCCATGCGCTGTGGGAATTGGTAGCGCTGGAATTCGGGCTGGCATTGCTCTCTGACGGATTGATGCGGATGATAACGTTGATGGACAGCCTATTGGGAGATAAGTTCGCCAACCTGACATCGGTCAGGATCATGCGTCATGCCGCCCGGTTGGACCTTGATCAATTCGAAGATTCTACTTTTTACGATAAGCTGGAGCGTGCGCGCCAGCAAACCAGCGGACGAACGGTGTTGTTGTCGCAGGTGCTCAGCCAGGTGCAGGATCTGATCAGCATGGCTTTCCTGGCCGCGGGTCTTGCCGCCTTCAATCCCTGGTTGATCCTGTTGCTGTTGGTGGCGGTTGTGCCGGCATTTCTGGGAGAAAGTTACTTTAACGACCGAAGCTATGCGTTGACTCGGGCGCAGACAGCCGAGCGGCGGGAGCTTGACTATCTCCGTTATCTGGCGGCCAGCGATGATACGGCAAAGGAGGTAAAGCTCTTCCATCTATCCGAGTGGTTGATCGATCGTTTCAGCGCGTTGTCGGAGAAATTTTACAGGGATGGCCGAAAGCTGGCCATACAGCGGTCTGCCTGGGGTACGGTCTTTTCCCTTTTGGGCAGCGCGGGTTATTATACGGCGTATGTGATCATTATTTACCGGGCGGTGCAGGGGCGTTTATCGATTGGCGACCTGACCTTTCTGGCGGGGTCCTTCCGGCAGATGCGAAGTCTGTTGGAGGGAATATTGAGCAGGTTCACGACCGTTTCCCAAGGCGCGATCTATCTTCAGGATCTTTTTGAATTCTTTGAGATCGAGCCCCGGATCATTGTATCGGCGAGGCCCCGTCCTTTTCCCAGGCCTATCCGGGAGGGGGTCGTTTTTGAGAATGTGGGTTTCCGATACCAGAACTCCGAGCGTTGGGCGAACCGGCATCTGAGTTTTACGCTGCGGCCCGGTGAGCGGCTGGCGCTGGTTGGAGAGAATGGCGCTGGAAAGACGACGCTGATTAAATTACTGACGAGGTTATATGACCCCACAGAAGGGCGTATACTGCTGGATGGAGTGGATCTGAGGGAGTATGATCCCGATGAGCTGCGTAGTCAGATAGGGGTTATTTTCCAGGACTACCTGCGTTACCAGATGACGATGGCGCAGAACATAGCGGTTGGGAATATCGGGAGAAAGGATGACAGGGAGTTGATCGAGGCTGCCGCTGAGCAGAGTCTGGCGGCTACGGTGGCGGCGAAGCTGCCGGGGCATTATGACCAGGAGCTGGGGCGCAGGTTTCGGCAGGGGATGGAGTTGTCCGGTGGGGAATGGCAGAAGGTGGCGCTGGCGAGGGCGTATATGCGGGAGGCGCAGTTGTTGATATTGGACGAGCCGACGGCGGCCTTGGATGCGAGGGCGGAGTATGAGGTCTTTGAACGCTTTGCCGAATTGACGAAAGGAAAGGCGGCAGTCCTGATCTCGCACAGGTTTAGTACGGTTCGTATGGCAGACCGGATACTGGTGCTGGATAAGGGGCAGCTGTTGGAAATAGGGAGCCATGAAGAGTTGCTGAAGAAGGGGGGAAGGTATGCGGAACTATTTCATTTGCAGGCGAGGGGATATCGGTAGAACGCTGTTGGCTGGTGAGTTTCCGTGGGTTTGCGTCGAAGGTAGAAAGGTGGCTGGCGGATACTTCAAGGTTGCTTCAAAATGTTTTCAGAACTAGCAGCCTGAAAAACAAGCTAATTTTGTAAGTACGATGAAGGTATTGATCATAGAGGATAACCAGGAGCTTGCCAGGAACATACATGATTTTCTGGCGAGGGAGGGGTACATATGCGAGTCCTGCGAGACGATTGAGGAGGCAAAGGAGAAGCTTAGTCTTTTTCAATACGACTGTATTTTGCTGGATATCGGGCTGCCGGATGGTAATGGGATCTCGCTGTTGAACCTTATCCGGGCGGATTTCAAGGAAAGCAATGTGTTGATCATATCGGCGAAGAATGCGCTGGATGACAAGATCATAGGGCTGGAAAAGGGGGCGGACGACTATATTACCAAACCCTTTCACCTGGCGGAGCTGCATGCCCGTATCCGGGCGGTTTATCGTAGAAAGAATTTGGGCGGGGCTAATATCGTGGAATTCAATGAAATAACTCTGAACACGGATACCTTCGAGGCGAAGGTTGGGGAGGCATTGCTGGATACGACGCCAAAGGAGTTTGATCTGTTGTTGTACTTTATTGTCAATAAGAACCGGGTATTATCGCGTCAGGCCATTGCGGCGCATCTTTGGGGGGATTACACCGATAATTTGGCTAATTTCGACTTTGTATACCAGCACGTAAAGAATCTGAGGCGGAAGATAAGCAGTGCGGGCGGGACAGATTATATCAGTACCGTGTATGGGCTGGGGTATAAATTCAACTCGCATAAGCAGGCGGAGTAGGGCGCCTGAAGAGGGGGGCGCGCAGGAGTGGAACTGCGAAGTTGCCCCGGAGGGATTCGATTATGAAATTAACAACCAAATTTACGCTCTGGTATTTCGGGATCATGATGGTCGTGCTGTTGATCGGGGGCGCGATCGTCTATTATGAGATCCAGTGGAAGATAAGCCGGGTTGAGGTGGTGCGGCATGAGCGGCTGAACGATATCATTGCCGGGCAGATACGGCAGGGCGGTGATTTTACAGGGCATCCTACGCGGAAAAGGGCTACCATTGCCGTTATCCCGGCTGATTCCGTGCCGAAGGGCATACAAACCTTTTATACCCGCGGGAGGGGATGGAATCCCGAGTTCCAGGCCAGCGAATTCAGACTGGTGGTTACTTCATTTTATGTGATCGGCGGCTTGCATTACCGGATCACGACCTATTCCTTTATTCCTTCTTTTTATCAGTTGCTGCCGGGGGTGGTGGATTCGTTCAAATGGATCTTTCTCGTATTGCTGATCGTGGTGGTGATCTCCGGCGGGCTTATCTCGAAGTATAACCTGGCGCCGTTCAAGCGGACGATGCGTGTCATCCAGTCGTTTGATCTCAAACAGAAGGAGCCTATCCATTTGCCGGTGACCAGGACGGAAGAGTTCCAGGAATTGAATGTATTCCTGAAAAAAATGACTGACAAGGCGCAGGAGGAGTACCGGTCGCTGAAGGAGTTTACAGAAAACGCCTCGCATGAGCTGCAGACGCCGACGGCGATCATCCGCGGGAAGCTGGATCTGCTGATGGAGTCGGATATAAGAGACGAACAGGCGATCCTGATCGCGGAGATGCAGAATGCGCTGGACCGGTTGTCGCGGATCCACAGTTCCCTGACTTTATTGACAAAACTGGAGAACCAGGAATATACGGCCAATGTGTCCGTTTCTATCAGCAGGCTGGCGAAGGAGACGATCACTGCTTTTGAGGAATTGATCCAGATGAAGGAGCTTTCGCTGCTGACAGATATAGAGGAAAAGGTCAATATACCCCTGCACGCCTCTTTGGCCGATCTTTTGCTCCAAAACCTGGTCAGTAACGCTATCCGGCATAATATTCCTCCTGCAGGGGGAAAAGGCGAGATCCGATTTACCGTTCGCCGTGAGGGTTTGATCATTGCCAATACGGGTAAGGAACCTTCTATTCCGACAGTGGAATTATTTGAACGGTTTAAAAAAGGGAATCCCGGCAGCGACTCCATCGGCATAGGACTGGCAATTGTACGCCAGATCTGCGATCTAAGCAATTTTACCATCGAATACAAATACCTCTCCGGTTTCCATGTTTTGGCCATTGGGTTCCTGGAAAAGTGCCCGGCTTCAAAATTGCTTCAAAATCTTTCTGTCCCTTTACATCTCACATTGCGGCCATAAGTAAACGGTACTTGTACCCTTGAATAGTCCTCCTCCTGCCTATGCAGCCCCGGACCCTGCGTCCCTGCGCTAACAAAAAACGGACAATCGATTTTTGGAAGAATTTAAATATAGATTCATCAAATATGTCAAAACAGTTACTTGTTGGTCTGTCATGTGTCGCGTTTCTCAGCTGGCCCACTGGTTCTACGATGGCCCAGGTATTGACGCTGAAACAGGCGGTGCAGACCTCCCTAACCAACTATGGGACGATCCGTGCCAAGTCGAACTACGTAAAGGCTTCCCAGGCCAATGTAAAGGAGACGAAGTATGAGTATCTCCCCGATCTGAATTTTGCAGCACAGCAGTCGTACGGAACAGTCGACGCCTCTTATGGCCCTTTGGCATCCTATAAGGTTGCCGGTGTGGCTTCTGCGGGTCCTATAACCCCCACACAGAACTGGAAGGCCGCCTTTGGCTCCCTTTATCTGACCAATGTCAACTGGGACTTCTTTCAATTCGGAAGGGCCAGGCAGCGTACAAAGGTTGCCCAGACGGTCCTGAACAGGGACACGGCCGATCTTTCCCAGGAAAAATTCCAGGTAAGTATAAGAGTGTCCGCGGCTTATCTCAACCTGCTGGCTGCGCAAAAGCTGGTCGTCTCCGAGCAGAACAACCTGAACAGGGCTATTACGTTTCAGACGGTAGTAACCGCAAGGGCAAAAAGCGGTTTGAATCCCGGTGTGGACTCGTCTCTGGCCAATGCAGAAGTTTCAAACGCAAAGATCGCGTTGACGAATGCGATAGAAGGGGAACAGGAAGAGGCTAACCAGCTGGCACAGCTGATGCAGGTCGGCGCGCCCGATTCCAATAATTATTCTATTGACTCCCAGTTTGTCGCCAGAATACCAACGGCTCTTGCTGCGGCTCCTGCTATCCAGCTGGACAACCACCCTTTGCTGCAATACTATCGCGAAAGGATCAGGGTCAGTGATGAGCAGGCAAAATATTACAACAAACAGAATCTGCCGGTCTTTTCTTTGTTCGGGACTTTGCAGGACAGGGGCAGCGGTTTTAGTAACAGTTATAGTAATTCCAACCTGGGCGACTATACAACCAATTATTTCAAGGGCGTCAGTTTTGGTACGGCCAACTATCTCGTAGGGGTTGGCGTGTTCTGGAATCTGACCTCGACGCTCCGCACGCATCAATTAGCTGTGTCTCAGCAATGGACTTCGCAGGGACTGAAAGAAGAGTATGAGCTGGTCAATTCCCAATTGAAAGCGCAGCTGGTGCTGGCTGAAACAAGGATCAAGAATGCGCTGGACAATTATCATGAGGCGCCGATCCAGGTCAAAGCCGCTTCAGATGCCTATCTGCAGAAGACGACCTTGTACAGGAACGGGCTGGCGACGATCGTGGATGTCACGACAGCGGCGTATGTGCTGAACCAGGCAGAGACGCAGCGCGATATCGCCCTTACCAACGTATGGCAGGCGCTGTTATACAAAGCCGCTTCCAGTGGTGATTTTGGATTGTTTTATAACGAATTTTAAATAAGAACATGGGATTAATAAGAACCGCACTCAGAAAACCTATTACCATCCTCGTGTTGGTGGCGGGTCTGCTCTTTTTCGGTATCAGTGCTGTCCGGAGTATCAAGATCGATATCTTCCCGGACATGAATCTGCCGGTTATTTATATCTCTCACCCTTACGGCGGGTTTACTCCTGACCAGATGGAGACTTACTTTGGTAAGACTTATGTGAACCTGCTGCTGTATGTCGGCGGGGTGAAGAGTATCGAGACGAAGAACATCCAGGGGTTGACGCTGATCAAGCTGACCTTTTATGAGAACGTGAATATGGCACAGGCTGCGGCGGAGGTGGTCTCCTACTGTAACCGGGCGCAGGCGAGTTTCCCACCGGGATCCCAGCCGCCCTTTATTCTGCGTTTTGACGCTTCTACACTGCCGGTCGGTCAGCTGGTGTTGAGCAGCCCCAAGCGCGGCGCTTCTGAGCTGATGGACCTTGCGAACGTATATGTGCGTGCGCAGTTCAGCACCGTCCCAGGTCTGGTGGCCCCCGCTCCATTTGGAGGTAACGTTCGTACGATCGTCATCAAAGCCGATCCCGATGCGATGCGGTCGCATAATATAAGTCCTGATCAGCTGGTGGCGGCATTGCGTACAAATAACCAGGCGAACCCTTCCGGTAACGTTCGTATCGGGGACAAGAACTTTTTGACGCCGACGAATACGACCATCGTAAAGATCAAAGACTTTGGAAATATCCCTCTCTTTACTGGCGGCGTCCAGAACCTGTATGTAAAGGATGTGGCTACGGTAGAGGACGGCGCCGATATCACCGCGGGATATGCGTTGATCAATGGCAAGCGTTCCGTGTATCTGCCGATCACTAAATCCGCAACGGCTTCCACCTGGGACGTGGTGCAGGGTTTGAAAGCGGCTATTCCGCGTTTCCAGGCGCAGCTGCCGGAAGACGTCGAACTGCACTATGTATTCGACCAGTCAGTATATGTGATCAATGCGGTGAAAAACCTGATGGAAGAAGGTGCTATCGGCGCTATCCTGACGGGTTTGATGGTGTTGTTGTTTCTGGGTGACTTACGTGGGGCGACGATTGTGATCCTGACGATTCCCATTTGCGTTATCTCCGGGGTGCTTTTCTTAAGTCTTTTCCATCAGACGATCAATATTATGACCCTGAGCGGTCTGTCATTGGCGATCGGGATATTGGTGGATGAATCGACGGTGACCATTGAGAATATACACCAGCATATGGCGATGGGTAAACCAAAATCGCTTGCGATATGGGATGCCTGTCGGGAAATCGCTTTCTCCAAACTTCTGATCCTGTTCTGTATCCTGGCGGTGTTTGCGCCTGCCTTTACGATGAGTGGTATCCCTGGTTCTTTGTTCCTGCCGTTGGCGCTGGCGATCGCTTTCTGTATGGTCGTTTCTTATATCATGGCGCAGACCTTTGTACCGGTCATGGCCAACTATCTGATGAAGAAACATGGACATGGAAAGGATGGTAAAGATTATGCTTCTGACGACGAAGAGTATAAGGCAAGCGGTTTGAATCCTGAAGACGAAGGCGATCTCGCAGAAGAAAAGATGAAGATGCTGGAGCATGGTCATGAAGGCGGGAAGGTTTCGCGTTTTGATAAATTCAGAGACCGTTTTATCCGTTTTATCGATCGTATGATGCCGTACCGTGCCGTTATCGGTATTGCTTATGTTATTTTGGCGTTGGGCGTTGCTTTCCTGTTGATCACGCACATCGGCCGGGACGTGCTGCCAAAATCGAATGCGGGGCAGTTCCAGGTGCGTATGCATGCACCGGATGGCACGCGTATCGAACGTACTGAAGAATACACCCTGGCGTCGCTCCGGGTGTTGGATACACTGGTTGGACACGATAATGTAGAGATCACTTCTGCGATGGTGGGTATGCACGGCAGCCAGTTCTCTACCAACCCGATCTACCTGTTTCTGGCCGGTCCCCAGGATGCGGTATTGCAGGTGAGTCTGAAAGAAGATTTCAAGGTAAATATTGACGATCTCAAGGAAAACTTCCGGAATAAGATGGCGCAGGATGTCCCGCAGATGAAGGTATCTTTCGAGCCAATCGAACTGACGGATAAGATCCTTAGCCAGGGGTCTCCGTCACAGATCGAAGTCCGCTTGTCCGGTAAGAATAAGAAGCAGAATGAAGAATACGCGAATAAGGTGATGGCTGAATTGAGGAAGATCCCTTATATGAGGGATATTCAGATAGCACAAGCGATCCACTATCCCGCGTTGAATATCGACCTGGACCGTATAAAAGCAGCCCAGTTGGGAACAGACGTGGCGACAGTGGGGCGTTCGCTGGTGGCAGCGACTTCTTCTTCCCGTCTGACGGAAAAGAATATCTGGATGGATTATAGTTCCAACCTGTCTTACTTTGTACAGGTGGAAGTACCGGAGAACCAGATGACGAGCCAAAAGGATGTGGAAGAAATTCCTGTGGTTCCCAATCAGCCGCGTCCAGTGTTGAGCGATGTGGCTACGATCAAGGTGGATTCTGTCTATGGGGAAGACGATGATATCGGGGCTACGCCGCAGCTGTCGGTAACTGCCAACCTGCAAAGGAAGGATCTTGGTCATGCTTCTGTGGATGTGAAGAAAGCGATGGCTGCTGTGGGCAAACTGCCTCGTGGTCTGAACATGGAGTTAAAGGGCTTATCGGAAGTACTGGATGATACCTTGAACAGCCTGCAGATCGGTCTGTTGACGGCGATCGTTGTGATCTTCCTGATGCTGGCTGCTAACTTCCAGTCCTTTAAAGTGTCGCTGGTTACCCTTTGTACCGTTCCCGCCGTCTTGTTGGGTTCGCTGGCTATGCTGATGCTGACCGGTTCCACTCTGAATCTCCAGTCCTATATGGGTATGATCATGTCGGTAGGGGTGTCCATTTCGAACTCCGTGTTGTTGATCACGAATGCCGAAGACCTGCGTAAGCGTTCCGGCGATGCGTTGCAGGCTGCCCGCGAGTCTGCGGCCGTCAGACTTCGTCCGATCCTCATGACCTCCGTGGCGATGGTGGTCGGTATGATCCCCATGGCCTCCGGTCTTGGTGAAGGCGGAGACCAGGCTGCTCCGCTGGGCCGCGCGGTTATCGGGGGGCTGATCGCCTCTACCTTTGCAGCGCTGCTGATCCTCCCCAACATTTTTGGCTGGGTGATGAATAAAACGTCTATCGAATCCGTTTCACTTGATCCATCTGATAAAGAAAGTACTCACTATATAAAGTCATTATATGAAGCAAATGAGAAATAAAAGAACCCATATCGCTTACCTGGCAGCCTGCAGCATACTGGCAGTAGGCGTTTTAACCGGCTGCTCCTCTTCCGAAGGAGAAGGAAAGGATAAAGACAAGCAGCCTGCACAGCAACAAGCTGATAGTGCGCAGCACATCCCGACTGTTGCGCTGGAAAAGGGAAAGCTGTCTGCGGATTTCGTAACTCCGGGTGAGTTGACCGCTTTCCAGACCGTAGATCTGTATGCAAAAGTTGCCAGCTTTGTGAAGAAGCTGCAGGTGGATGTTGGTTCAGAGGTGAAGCAGGGGCAGCTGATGGCGGTGATGGAAGCGCCTGAATTGACGTCTCAGTTGGCTGCAGCGTTGTCGAAGGCTAAATCACAGGAAGCGATCTATATTGCCAGCAAGGCGAACTATGATCGTATTGTAGAAACGAGCAAGACGCCGGGAACGATCTCCCAGAATGATATCGATCAGGCCGATGCCCGTCAGAAGTCCGATCTGGCTCAATGGGAAGCTGCAAAGGCTGCATACAAAGAGGTCCAGGAAACCCTGGCCTATCTCGAGATCCGTGCGCCTTTCACCGGCATTGTCACTGCCAGAAACGTAAACACGGGCGCTTATGTAGCTCCTTCGGGCGGTTCTGCGCAGCCGATGTTCATCGTGCAGGAGCAGAAGCATCTGCGGTTAGTCGTATCCGTTCCGGAGGCTTATACAGGATTCCTGTCGCACCAGGACAAGGTGAAATTTACGGTGAGGGCGTTGCCAAACCAGGTGTTTTATGCAAAGGTTTCCCGGCTGGCTGGCGCATTGGATACCCGCTTAAGATCAGAACATACCGAAATGGATGTGTTTACCGATGGCAAACTGTTGCCGGGTATGGTGGCTGAAGTGAATATTCCGATGCCGTCGCAGGACAGCACCTTCCTGGTGCCCAGCTCTGCGGTTGTAAATGGAACGGAGCGCATCTTTATCATCAAGAAAGATGGTAGCGGTAATGCACAATGGGTGGATGTAAAGGTTGGAAGGAGTCAGGGTGGAAAGACCGAGGTTTATGCCCAGGACTTAAAAGAAGGAGATCAGATCGTCAAGACTGGCAGTGAGGAACGCCGGAACGGACAACCACTTAAATAAGACTGGATTTAAGGTACAAAAAAGCCCGGTAGGAATTGCCTGCCGGGCTTTTGATTTTAGCGTCTTTTATGATTTTGCGGTAGTTTCCTGCAATTGCGAGGGCGACCAGTAGTTGCCGGAAAGAATGATCAGGTCGATCATCTTTATGCTGTTGTCGTAGTAGTCGAAGTTTTCCCTTTTGAAGTGGGTGATATAATCCCAGAGTTTATTCAGCCATTGCTGGTCGTGTCCGGTCATGGACGCTACGGCAAAGGGACATATAAAACAGAGGGCTTCAAAATAACGGTGGGGCAGGTCTTCTCCATTGAGCGTATAACCTGCGGAGATATTGTCGGGATTGCCTTTTGTTGTCGTGCGGATCCAGGTATTGACTTTTTTCAGGAAGTCTCCGGCGCGTGGGTCGCCGGAAACGAGGAAGTCTGCGGCTATTCTCCAGGGTACGCGGCAGGCGTTGAAGTTATAGAGCCCGTCGTATTTCGATTCGAGGTAGTTGGGACGCGCGGGGACGGCGGTTATCGGCGCATCTTCGCCGATGTGGACCTTTTGGATAAAGTCGGGTACAAGCCCGGCGTCGGGGCTGTATTTGGATTGCAGGTAATGAAAGACGCGGTAGTTGTTGGTCAGTGCGCTGTCCCAGAAAGCATCTCCGGTGATATCGCGGAAGGCGCGGAGATGATCGGGCATAAAGTCGGAGGAGCGCATATCGTAGTAGTCGCCGCTTCTTTTTGTCCATCCGTTGCTTTCCATTACGATATAGGTATCCGGGTTGACTTCTTCCCGGCGGATGGCCTGTATCATTTCAAGCGCTTCTTCTTTGTAGTTGATGGTGCTGTGCTTGCCCCACTGTGCGTCGGCGAGCAGCAGCGAGTAGGCGATGTCCATGTCGCCGTCTGTGGCCGTTCCGCCGTCTATGGAAACACAGTCTTTATTTTGTGACCAGGCCATCAGGTGCGGGCTTGAAGAGGCCGGATGAGATTTGTAGAAGCGATAGAGCGCGTCGTAGGTTTCCTGGGCGGTGGAGTCGAAGCCGGCCATAAGGGCGACGATCATCATTCCATACCCCTGCCCTTCGGAGACGCAGATATTGGTGCCGGCGGTGCCTTCAAACCAAATGTATTTTTCCTGGGGGCCGCATCCGTCCAAAACATAGTGTTGTTTCCAGGAGAGGTAGAAGGCGCGGACGCTATCGTCCATGGCTTTCTGACTGACATGGTTAGGTAGAATACTGCCGGCAAAGTAAGCGCGGTGTTGCGGAAAGGGTAAAAATGGACCTGCCGGGTAGGCTGAAAGATCATCGGCGGCAGCTGATACCGAGGCGGAGAGGCTGTCGGGATAGGGACCTATAATGGTGGATGTGGTTGTCTGTTGTCCGGTGGTGTTCGCTCCGTTTTCCTGGAATTGAGCGTCAGCGGGCGACATGAAAAATTGGACGGTCGTTGTAAGGGCCAGGTAAATCAACGCATTAGTTATCCGGTACATTGCTGTTTCATTGATTTTGCAGGGCTAGGGTGACCCTGGTGCTACTGTAAATGGTTTGCCTCGTTGATTAATGCAATTACCCTGCCATTAATTTAATTGCCGTCCGTGGACAGATTTGGCCGCTGTTAACATTTCATATAGGAAACATTAACTTCTTCAAAGCATCGATATGCAAGCTCCTGCAATCTTAGATGCTGTAACTCCGCGCGTAAAAATTGTAAGCTACCAAAAACTCAAAAACTTTCTTTATGAAAAAACCCCTTTCACTGTTCTATTCAGCATTCAGTATCATTTTTTTATCTGCGGTTTCCTGTACTCACACCAATATTTCCAGCACAGTATTGGGGAATTTCGTGTCTGCGGCTCCGATCGACGCCTATCCAAGAGGGTGGGCATCATCCTTTGTAATAGGGGATACTGCTTATGTGGGGCTGGGATATAATCAGACTATTGGGGCAACGGGCAGGATAACCGATTTCTGGAAGTTTACGGCTAATAATGGATGGACGCAGATGGCGGCATTTAAAGGTGCGGCGCGCAGCAATGCAGCTGCGTTCAGCGTTGGCAACTATGGTTTTGTGGGTGTCGGCTGGGATGGGAACCAGAACTTTACCGACTTTTACCGGTATAGTGTAGCCGAAGATAAGTGGGAAAGGATGGCTGATTATCCGGGAGGTCCGCGGTATGACGCCGTAGGCTTTGCTGTACAGGGTAAGGGCTATATTGGCTCCGGGTTTAACAATTATTGGTTAAACGATTTTTACTCTTATGACACTGCTTCGGGGACCTGGTCCAAGGCACCGGGCACTTCGGGTGATTTTTCTAAGCGGCAGGGTGCTGTGGCTTTTGTGTACAAAGACAAGGCGTATATCGTGACGGGCTGGAACAGCGGCGGATATTGCAAGGACATGTGGTCCTTTGATCCGTCGCAGCCGGCTCCCTGGACGCGGCTGGCGGATATTACGAATACCAATTCCAGTACATTTGACGATGGGTATACCGATCTCGAGCGCAGGGATGCAACGATCTTTGTCAACGGGGGCTTTGCCTTTCTGATGACCGGGTTCAATACAAGTCTTGTGACCTCGACATGGGGTTATGATATCAACGCCGATCGCTGGACCAGAAGAACGCCTTACCCGCTGACTTCGCGCAGTGGTGCGGTTTCTTTTACCGTCAGCGGCAGGAGTTTTATCGGAAGCGGTACGGATGGCAACAATACCTTTGACGACTTCGACGAGTTTCAGCCTGCGACGCTGTACAACTCGAATTCGTTCTAACTTTTTTGCACAGTTACCTTACCAGGATTATTTGTTTGGCAAGCAGCTGCTGTCCGTTGGTGAGCCGGACGATATAGGCGCCTGCGGGCAGTCTGTTGCCGCCTGCAAGGCTTAGAGACTGGCGTCCTTCGAGGGATGACCATTCTTTTGATTGCAGTCTGGACTGGACCGTAGCGGAATTACCGTTGAAGTCCCGGGTAAGTTTATATCTGACGGCAAAGTGATCTGTGGTGATAGAACAGCCGCTGGTATTGTAAGATTAATGTATACGCTTATCCCATACTAGTGCCAAAAGTTAGTTGATTGGTTATCATCTGTTTGAAGTGTTATTTGAAAAAAGAAAAATTCCCCTTTCTGGATTGCTTTCCTTATAGGGGAATTTTTCTTTTTGCAAGGCTGGTTAACCCTGCGGGATCGCTGGCTATTAATTAATAATCGCTGGCATTGACTTTTGATACGGTAGTATCGGTGTCGTTTTCGGCGCTGACGGCTTTAAGGGCGGTTTTTTCGTCGAAGCTTTCGCCGGCCTTGAGGTTATCGGGTTTGGCGAAGCGGGCTTCTTTATTCAGGCCCAGTGATTTGTCGGCAAGCGCTTTCTGGAAGAAGGCTTCCCAGATGGGTCGGGCAACGTGTCCGCCGTCTGCCTGTCTGCTGTCGAGGTGGATGAAGCGGTCGTCGCAGCCTACCCAGCCGCCTGCGAGGAGCTGTGGAGTATAGCCCATAAACCAGGTATCCGAGTTGTCGTTGGTGGTGCCTGTTTTTCCGCCCATTTCGGCGAGACCGAGTCGTTCGCGGAGGCCTTTTGCTGTCCCGAAATCTACGGGGCCTTGCATCATGCGGGCCATCGTGTAGGCGGTTGACTGGCTGAGGACTTCCTTTTGTCTGGGCGTAAACTCTTCGAGGATATTGCCGTGTTTGTCGACGATGCGGGTAAGGTAATAAGGTTGTGCGTTGACGCCGCTTCCCGGGAACATCGTATAGCCGCCGAGCATTTCAAAAAGAGAAAGCTCGCAGGCGCCGAGGGCCATGGATGGGTAGGGGGTAACGGGGGTAGGGATATTGATCTGTTTCAGGAATTCTGCGAATCGTTGGGGGCCTTGTGGTCCCATTTGCTTCATGATATAGGCGGCGACCTCATTGATAGAGAAGGCGAGTCCTATGGCCATGGGGCGGGTGCCGCTCATATTGGGCCGCGCGCGTGCGGGCACGTAGGCGTTGTATTCCGGAAAAAATTGTTGGGTCGCTTCGCATTCCGTCATCGGCGTGAAGTTGAAGTCTTCTATGGCGAGGCTGTACAGGAATGGTTTTATCGAGCTGCCCACCTGTCTTTTGGTGCTGAGGTTGACGTGGTCGAACTTATAGGTCTTGAAGTCGATGCCGCCGACCCAGGCTTTTATGGCGCCGGAGAGAGGATCCATGACCATGAAGCCCGTCTGGAGCATTTGGCGGTGATAGCGGATGGAATCCAGGGGACTCATGACCGTATCTTTTTCGTGGGCGGCGTTCCATGCAAATACTTTCATCCTGACGGGGATGTCGAATGTTGGGCGGATCTCTGCATCCGACAGACCGTCTCTTTTGGCGTTCTGCCAGCGTTCGCTGTTGTGCATGGCCGTCTCCAGGGTATTGGCGTGATCGGCCCATACTTCTCCTTTCTGAACATCTCTCTGTGCGTCGAGTTGTTTTTGCAGCAGCGGCATCTGGCTGGCTACGGCTTCGTCGGCGTATTGCTGCATGCGCGGGTCGATGGTGGTATAGATCTTCAGACCATCCTGGTAGAGGTTATAGGGTTGGCCGGTGGCCGGGTTGGTATGTTCCTTACACCATTTCTTCAGGTCGTTGCGGAGCATGTCGCGCAGGTAGGGGGCGATGCCATTGTTCTCATCGAGCTTGCGATAGTGGCTGAGGTCGATGGGTTTTGCCTTGAGGTCCGTGGCTTCCTGGTCGGTGATAAAGTGGTTGGTGGCCATACGGCTGATAACGACATTTCGTCGATCCGTAGACGCTTTTATATTCGTTCTTGGATTGAACAGGCTGGGGTTATTGACCATGCCGACGAGTACGGCGGCTTCGTCGACGGTGAGGTCGGCGGGTTCTTTCTGAAAGAAGGTGCGTGCTGCGCCGCGGATACCATATACATTATCGCTAAAGGATACGTCGTTCAGGTAGAGGGCAAGGATCTCCTCTTTTGTGAAATTCCGTTCCAGTTCTATGGCGATGATCCATTCCTTTAACTTCTGTATGACGCGTTTGACCTTGCTGTGGGAGCGTTCGCCGTTGAACATATTGAGGGCGAGCTGTTGAGTGATGGTGCTGCCGCCGCCGTCATGTCCGAAGCGGAGGATGGCGCGGAGGACCGCTTTGCCATCGATGCCGGAGTGGTCATAGAACCGCTGGTCTTCTGTGGAAACGAGCGCGTGGACGACATTGGGGGAAATGTCTTTATAGTCGACATGGACGCGGTTGCCTTTGACAGAATAGTATTTACCCATCGAGCTGCCGTCCTGTGCGAATACTTCCGAGGCGAGGACGAGTGACGGGTTTTCCAGTTCGTGCAGGGAGGGAAGTTTACCAAAAGTTCCCGTAGCGATCAGGGCGATAAATGAGACGAGGCCGATAAGGCCCACAAAGAATAAGATCCAGAAGATGCGTACGGCTTTGGACATAGGTATTTGTTGATAATTGAATTAACGCCTAAAGTTCGGGTTTTCGCATCGTAAATAGCGAAAATGGTGCGTGAAAGCATCGCTAAAATTAAAAAGTGATTAAAACCGGTGACTGACGGAGGGAGAAGCAACCCCGGAGGGGGAGGCTGCGAAATTTCTTGCAGCATAACGTCGTTTAGCTGTTTCTGTAACAAGCGGCCAATATTTAAATCTTTCAACTGCATGAAACCACTTCTATCTGTCAGCGGCAGCGCTATTGGCGTTGTCTTAATTGGATGTTCTTTGTTCTTTAGTTATTCCTGTAAAAAAACAACCCATTCTGTAGCCGCCAATACCGTCGATTCCGTGACGCTGCCGGTTATGCGCATTACTACTGACGGGAACGCGGCGATCACGTCGGAGAACGACTATGTCACGGGCGAGGTGGCGATCTCGGGGGCTGGCGTTTATCCCGACTTTAGCGGGGCCATGAAGATCAAGGGGCATGGCAACTCTACCTGGAGTTTTCCAAAGAAGCCTTATCATTTAAAGTTCAGCAGTAAGACAGCCATATATGGTCTGGCGGCAAACAAGGATTACATTTTGCTGGCCAATGCCCTGGATCATCCCGAGACCAGGAGCGTATCGGCTTTCTATATGGGGTATCTGAGCAATCTTGACTGGACTCCGCATACGGTTTTTTCCGAAGTATATATTGACAGCGTTTATGAGGGGACGTATGAGATCACCGAATCGGTGGATCAGTCGAGTACGAAGGTGGATATTACCGACGACGGTTTCCTGGTGGTGATCGATCCCTATTCCGAGATCGACTCCGGGGACGTTTACTTTCAGGCAGCGCAGAGTCAGCTGTATTTTGATATAAAGAATCCCGATGTTACGACGGGAGATGCGAATGTCCAGTATATAACCAACTATATCAACCAGACTGAGACGGCTTTGTTTGGTGACAATTTTACCGACTCGGCGCTGGGGTATCGGGCTTATGTCGATGTGCCCAGTTTTGTAGACTGGTACCTGATCAACGAGATCACGCGGAACCAGGATGCCACCTTTTATGCGAGCTGTTATATGAATATGATACCGGGCGGCAAGCTGAAGATGGGGCCGATCTGGGATTTTGATCTTTCCCAGGGTAATCCGGCCATGACGACCACCACGACGGAGGGGTTGTATGTGGCACAGGGCGCCTGGATAGCGCGGATGATGCAGGATACCTTCTTTGTTCACCAGGTGCAGACCAGGTTCAACTATTTCTATTCCCATCTGAGTGATGTGTATGACCAGATCGATAGCGCCGCCTCGAATCTGAAGTGGTCGGTTATCTCCAATAATGGCAAGTGGAATGTGTATGGTACAGGAACGGACGACGTGATCTGGGGCTTATTTAATAGCGATGTGCTGTATCAGAAGAACTGGCTTGGGATCAGGATGGAGTGGTTAAAGAGCGCTTATTCTGCTATGAACTAGCCGGATGGTGCGGCGGTAGTCAGGTTTTGGGCAATATATTTTCAAAAAAGAAGGAATTTCTATGACCTAAACAATAAAAATTTTCTAATCTGAGTCGGTTTTGACTGAAAAACTGCCAAAAATTTATAAACACTTCCTTCGTGGAGTGTTTGTTATTTTGTTGATATGCAGATAATTATCCTAAAAATATATAAACATTAAAACTATTTCAAATACGTTAACGTTCTTCATTTTTATAAAAAATCATTACCTTTAACTTGACGTTTGATATATTAGTTTTTTGTTAATATGAAATCGAGAATATGAGCAAAATCACTCTTAGAAGATTTTTACCCTTTCTCCTGCTGGTTGTTGTAGCGGTAGCGGCTATTTTCATTCCCAGTAAGCCGGCTTTGGTTGATGACAGCAAGTATAACCAGGCGGATATCACCTGGATGCTGGTAGCCACGGCGATGGTCTTTGTGATGACACCGGCGCTGGCCTTTTTTTATGGAGGGATGGTCAATCGCAAGAACGTGCTTTCCACGATGATGAAGAGCGTAGTAGCTGCGGGCGTCGTAGGTGTTTTGTGGATCGTGGTAGGGTATAGCTTATGTTTTGGAGAGAGTGTTCATGGCTTTATCGGGAATCCGATGACGCATTTGTTTTATAAGGATGTGGTTTCCGGTCCGGCCTGGACGGGGGCTCCAACGATCCCGAAATCTTTGTTCTCTATGTTCCAGCTGATGTTTGCGATCATCACGCCGGGGCTGGTGGTGGGCGCTATTGCTGAGCGCATGCGCTTTTCGGCTTATGTATTGTTTACGGTATTGTTCAGCCTGCTGGTTTATGCGCCGCTGGCTCACTGGAGCTGGCATCCCGATGGTTTCCTGGCCAAGATGGGGGCGCTGGATTTTGCCGGTGGTACCGTGGTGCATATTTCTGCCGGCTGCGCGGCTTTAGCCGGCGCGCTGGTATTGAAGCGCAGAAAGTCCCATATCGGCGGAGAAGAGACGCATCCGGCCAACATTCCTTATGTATTGATCGGAACGGGGCTTTTGTGGTTCGGCTGGTTTGGTTTTAACGCCGGTTCGGCCGGTTCGGCCGGTTCTCTGGCGGTATCTGCTTTCTCTACCACCAACACCGCTGCCGCCGCCGCCGGGCTTTCCTGGATGTTCTTCGACGTGCTGAGGGGCAAGAAGCCTTCTGTGGTTGGTTTCTGTGTCGGCGCTGTGGTCGGGCTGGTTGCTATCACGCCTGCTGCTGGGTATGTCGCTATTCCGCAGAGCATCTTTATCGGCGTGCTGGGCGCTGTTATCTCGAATATGGCTGTTCATTTCAAGGCTACTAAAACCGTACTGGACGATACGCTGGATGTGTTCCCCTGTCATGGTCTTGGCGGTATCGTCGGGATGTTGCTGACGGGTGTGTTTGCCACACTGACGGTAAACAAGGCCGGCGCTAATGGTCTATTGTATGGCAATCCCACTTTCTTCTTTACGCAGCTGAAAGCGATGTTGTGTGCGGTTGGTTATAGCTTTGTAGTTTCTTTTGCGATCTTCAAATTTGTCAACTTCATCGTTCCGCTGCGTGTCAGTGAAGAAGAGGAAGAAGAAGGTCTGGATGCCAGCCAGCATGACGAGAAGTACACACAGGGTACTTTGCTGATCGCTACTCCGGAAGGGTTGAAGGAGCAGGAGATCATCTGATCGGCTAAAATATTTAATACAGGTGACCGGCCCCTTAAGGGGCCGGTCACTTTTTTTATAAGAACCAGGAGTTATCTTTGCCGCCAATTATACCCGATCTATGATTACGCAAGAAGTGCTCGCCGACGCCAGAAAATTGTGGGACTATCATCATATGAACCATGTTCCGGAACCCTCCGATTGTATCCTGGTTCTTGGCAGTCATGATCTTCGTGTGGCAGAGCGGGGAGCAGAGCTTTATCTGCAGGGGCTTGCGCCTATTCTTATTTTTTCGGGCGGTCTCGGGCGTCTTACCCAGGAATTGTGGAAAGATCCGGAGGCGGACAGGTTTGCGCGTGTGGCGTTGGATATGGGGGTGCCGTCGGAGGCTATTTTTATCGAAAATCGATCGACCAATACGGGGGAGAATATTTTGTTCACGGGGAGACTGCTGGAAGAAAAAGGTCTGCATCCGCAGCGTTTTATTGTCGTTCAGAAGCCTTATATGGAGCGTCGCAGCTATGCGACTTTCAAACAGCACTGGCCGGATAAATCGCTGTTAGTGACTTCTCCGCAGATCGCTTTTGAAGATTATCCTACCGAAGAGATCCCGATGGAAAAGGTCATCAATGTGATGGTCGGGGATCTGCAAAGGATAAAGATCTATCCTTCCAAGGGGTTTCAGATCCCAATGAGAATACCAAAGGCCGTCGAGGCCGCTTACGAGCGGCTGATCCGTGCAGGATTTGACGCGCAGCTGGTAAAATGAGAGGATTTTACAAATACCGCAGCCATTTGTTTTCTCTATGAGCCGCTTTATAGCGGCCGTACCATCGGCATGCCGGATAGAGGGAGACTACAATAGCGATCCATATCGCATAGACCGCTCCCAGCGGCAGACCGGAGCCCGGAGGACGGCCGAATTGGAAAGGAGAAAAGTTCATATCGCTGACGTGGTAGCCTTGTGCAAAGAGCACAATAAAGAGTATACAGCGAATGGCATACCAATGCAGCAGATAGTAAAAGAGAGGCACTTTGCCATAGACGTTCAGTATACGGAAGATCGCGGAGTCTTTTCCGGTGATGGCTGCCAGGAACAGGAGAAGGATACCCAGCATGAGAAGGGTAAATTGCAGTGAAGGCGGCTGCTTTGATACGTTCATAAAAGACAAAAATGTAAAGACGGGAGTACGTTGTGGCGACCAGGGAGCGCGATCGCCGTAAAGGTTTGGCAGACGCAGGATGAGCAATAGCAGCAGAGCCGCAATGCCGATCCGGAGGAGCAGCCTCTTTTGAATATTGTCGGGCTGAAGGAATATCCGGCCAGCGGAATAGCCCAGGAGCATGATGCCGAACCACGGGATGATCGGGTAGGCGATCAGCAGGGCGAAATTTGGGGTGACCTGGAACATATTGGTGATAAGAAACAAGGATCTGAGAAAGAGCAGCACCGTATTTTGGGGAGCAGGGGTCAGGAACAGAAGATCGTGACTAAATAAGATCACAAGTCCGATGACGCCCAGCGTTTTTGGCGAAAGCCGGTGAAGAAAGGCAAGGGCGATAAACCCAAATCCGATAACGGCAATGACCTGTAGCATGATGATCCGGCAACGGATATCAAACCATACGGCGAAGCTGACCAGCGTGACTTCAAGGATGATCAACCACAGACCGCGGCTCAACAGGAAATTGCGAACGGCTTTAGGATCGGGATTATTCCGGGAGGAGAGCCAGACGGAGGTGCCGGACAGAAAGACAAAGGACGGTGCGCAAAGATGGGTGATCCACCGGGTGAAAAATAACAAAGGCTTAGTGGTGGTGAGGTCCAAGGGGTTGTGCAGAAGCGAATCGTCATGAATCAGATCGCGGGTATGGTCCAGCGCCATGATGACCATGACGAGGCCCCGGGCAATGTCAATCGACGGGATTCTTCTCATAAAGCTGGCATTGTGGTTGCGCTAAAGATAGAAAAGATAGGCTAGTCGTGCTGCAAAAAGTTTTGCAGCTGCTGGAAAGCGCTTAAGAACTTCTTATAGTCGTCGTCCGTCTTCGGATAGTCGATATCGTGTTTTCTGAACGTATGTTTGATCAGGCTGTCGGCTTTATGACAGTCTGCATCGTTATAAAAGAAGTCCTTCCATTCTACGGGCAGATCGGCATAGTGTTTTATTCCCAGGCCGTTGACGTAGATCTTCAACGGGGTTGGCAGGCCCGTTACGTCGAGTGTTTCGATCTTTTTATCTACGGCCCAGGCAAAGTATTTTTCGAGATAGTGGAGGTGTCCCAGCAGTCGCTGTTTAATCTCGTCGGTGCTTTCGGAATGGGTTGCTTTTATTCTCCATTGGTTGTTATCAGCCGAGAAGGGATCTTTTTCGGGGTTGGGATAAGGCAGGTCATAGGCTTGGAAGTCGTCGATCTTATCCCTGCCGAACTGTACTTTCAACGCCTTATCGGATAGGCTGTTGAGCTGGTAGATATAGGTTTTATGATTTTGCGTGGTCAGATAGAGCTTCTGGTCGGCGAGTCTCCAGCGGCCGTAATTGTATGCGCCAAAGTCCTGGGTAAAGCTGCTGTCGGGGCGTAGTTCAAGGAAGCTTGAGCCGGTGAGCAGGCTGTCCCATTTGTTGCGATAACCATGGTCGCTGCTGAAGAGGAAGAGCCGGCTGCTTTTAGAGTTATTGCAGGCGGACAGGAGGAAGAGGAGCCCAAGGAACAGAACGGTTTTGGTCATAAAGTGGGGTTTAGGATCGGTCTCGCGCTGCGGAAAGATACTGATAAATTGCTTGCTGCGAACGGATGCCTTGGGCGTCGGCCGGCGGCGGGACGCTGGCGGCCGGATGGGATTCGATTACCGGCGTCGAAGCGTTGGAGGGCAAGGGGGCTCCGGTATCGGATGCCTGGGGGCTGGCAGTTGGCGCAGCCGACGAGCTCTCTGCCGGCGTGGTTTGCACGGCGCCGACGGCTGTAGGGCTCCCTGCCGCGGGTGTTGTGGATTCAGACGAATGATCCGTGTTCAGCAAGGAAGGGTCTTCTGTTGTGTTTTCAGAATCGGCCGTAATGTTTACAGCGGCAAGCGTATCGGCCAGCTGCAGCTGGATGATGTCTTTTATTTCTTTTTTCAGCCGGGGTTCATAGATGGGAAAACATACTTCGATGCGGCGGTAAATGTTCCGGTTCATCCAGTCGGAAGAGCCCATGTATATGGCTTCATTGCCGTTGTTGTGGAAGATGAAGACGCGGCCATGTTCGAGATAACGGTCGACGATACGCCGGATCGTTATCCTGCTGCTCATTCCGGCAATGCCGGGTATACAGCAGCAGATGCCGCGGATCAGCAGTTGGATCGTCA
Source organism: Chitinophagales bacterium (assembly GCA_015654595.1). Taxonomy (GTDB): domain Bacteria; phylum Bacteroidota; class Bacteroidia; order Chitinophagales; family Chitinophagaceae; genus Puia. Next base: position 35,362 of record JAATGQ010000013.1, read on the forward strand.
CGCCTGCCTCGGAGGCTTCGTATAATTTCTTGATCAGGATCTGTTCCTCGAGGTTGTTCATCTTTATGATGATGGAAGCCGGCAGTCCCTGGCGGGCATTGTTGATCTCCTGGTCGATAAGGGCAAGGAACTTCTCCTGCAGCCCAAACTGGGCGACCAGTAAATGGTTGAACGCGATCTTTTCGGATTTGCCTGGTTCTTTTCTTTTCTCGAGGAAAATAAAGAGCAATTCCAATTCACGCATAAAGTCGTGCTGACCGGTCAGCAGAATATGATCGGTATAGAAGCGGGCGGTATTTTCGTTCAGGTTGCCAGTGGCCAGCAGACCTGCGTAATGGAGTCTGCCCGCCTTTTTCTTTTTTACCAGCGCCACTTTTGCGTGTACTTTCAATGCCGGAATGCTATAGATGATCTTTACGCCGGCCTCTTTCATCTTCTTTGCCCAGCGGAGGTTATTGGCTTCGTCGAAGCGGGCTTTCAATTCTACGAAGACGGTGACCTTTTTGCCGTTGAGGGCTGCGCTGATCAGCGCGTGAACGATACGCGAGTCACGGGCGACACGGTAGAGCGTGGTATATATTTCTTCTACAAAAGGGTCGCTCGCGGCTTCGTTAAAGAACCGAAGGACGGGGTTATAGCTTTCGTAGGGAACATGCAACAGTACGTCCTTCTCCATTATACTTTCCATCAGACTTGGCTGTTCCAGCAGCCAGTGGGGAAGGGAGGGCCAGGGCTGGTAGGACAGGGATTTATCTTTTACCGGGAATCCCGACAGGTCGCGGAGGTTGTGATAACGGCCGCCCATCATGACGGAAGCCCGGTCGAGTTTTAGCTGCCGGATAAGCGTATCCAGGAGCCGCAGCGGCATGCCGGGCTCATAGAGGAAGCGGGTCGCGAGACCTGAGTCTCTTTTGGCGAGTTTCTTTTCGATCTTATCCGCGATATCGCCTTCGTATTCGTCTTCGAGATCCAGTTCGGCGTCCCTGGTGATCTTGAAGCTGAACGTTCCGTTGGGTACGGCGCCGGGAAAAAGGGCGGGTAGATTCTCGCGTACGATGTCGTCGATAAAAAGGATATAGCGGGTATGGTCCACCGTCACCTCATAGAATCGGGGAAGGCTGTCCGAAGGGATATTGAGGATGACCAGTTGTTCTTTTCCTTTTCCATCGCCTGTCAAAACAAGGAAATAGAGTTTGTCGTTCTCCGGGAAGAAAGTCGTGTCTTCATCCTTTAGCCAGATGGGTTGGAGAAAGGCCATAACCTGGGTAAGAAAATATTCTCTTGCCGCCTTTTTTGCCGCCTCGGGTATCGGGTCATTATACACGAACCGGATGCCTTTTTGGGCGAGGGCGGGCAGGATCCCACCGATCAGCAATTGTCCGAAATGTTCCAGTTGATTGTTTACCCTGGATGAAATTTGTGTTAATAATCGAACCCCTTCGGGCGAGACATAGTCTTCCTTTGTCGATCTTATCTTTTGCAAAGCAGCGAGTGCGGGTATGCGTACTCTGTAAAATTCGTCGAGATTGGAGCAAAAAATGGATAGAAAGGAGATCTTTTCCAGTAAAGGAGTTTCTTCCCTGGCGGCCTCTTCAAGGACGCGATAGTTAAAGGAAAGCCAGCTTAAATCCCGGTTGAAAAATAAATTTGCCGCCATAGTTTGCAAAATAATCTTTTTTGGGAAGCGTACAAGGGGGATAGTAAGGATGGGAAAAAGATTATCATGCAGTACATTGTTTGCAGAGGTGTCGGCATTACAGGAGTTCAACCGGTCAGACAGGCATTTTGCCAAAGATATCCTCAGATATCGCCAGAAGCAGCGACAAGGAGTATTTAGCTTACTTTAAGATACTTCTTGGGCTTTGCTTTTGGCTTGCTGGTATGCAGCGCGTCGACGAGCGGATCGATCTGTTCGCAGAGACCGCGGACGCTGATGCGGCCTTCTATCCTTTTCCCATTGATAAAAAACGCGGGAGCATCTTTTATGCCGAGTTTCAATGCCGATGCGATATCATCCTGGACATACTGTCCGTATTTTCCGGCAACCAGCACATCGAGAAAATTTATGCCGCTCATTCCCAGCTCTCTGGCATATCCCGCCAGGCTGGCCGCTCCAAGGTTTCTGCGGTTGTGGAGAATCAGGTCGTGCATTTGCGGAAACATTCCTTCCTGCGCTGCGGCAATGGCTGCTTCCGCTGCCTTGTGCGCTTTCTGATGGATACGCAGCTGCGGAAAATGTCTGTAGTTGAAATTGACTATACCGGGATAACGTTTCAGCGCTTCACGGATGATAAGATCATTGTGAAGGCCAACCTCGCATTCGTAGTCACCATATTCGGTGAGTGTAATGGGCGCCTTGGGATGGCCGATAAAAATGTCCTTTGGATGGATAAGCGGGCCATCTTTTTTGAAGTAGGTCATGATGAATCGTTTTTAAGATTTAGGTTTTAAAAAATGCGACCCGGCATCCGCCGGGTCGCTCTTAAAACACCCCTGCCTGTTGTAATCGCCTGCCGGTTGAAGCTCTTGTGATTGCCTGCCTGTTTAGGTTTCTGGTGATATGTTGACCTTGATCGTTTGTTAATGCAATTTACAACCTGTCTTTTCTTTCATCAATGTACGGATCATAGCATCCTCTGTATAATTCGATGATGTGCCTGTATCAGCTTACATAAAAGAAGCTTTCTTTTTTGAAGTCGGTGAAATTCTTGCCGTATACCGACTTGAAGAATTTGCTGAAATGCGCGATGTCTTCGAACCCGAGATGATAAGCGATCTCTTTCATACTGACATCGGAACAGGCCGCCTGCCGGCGCGCTTCGAGCACTACGCGCTGGCGTATGTGATGGCCGGCGGGATAGCCCGATATCTTTTTGACGATCTCGTTGAGATAGTTGGGTGTGACGGACAATTCACAGGCGTAGTCCTTTACCAGCTTCCAGCACATGAATTTCTTCTCGACAAGTGAAATGAAATTCCGTACGAGCCGGACGTTGCTGCTTTGTGCTGAGACACGAAAGGAGCCCTCGAATTGCCGGGCAAGATAGATCAGGAAAATAGAGGTATATCTTTTAATGATCTCTGTTCGTAAGAGATAACCGTTATAGGTTTCCCGGTAGAGTTTTTTGATGATGTCTTCCAGTTCGTCAGCCATTTCCTGCTGCATATGTATCCCCGGCGTTTGCATAAACAGATGCAGGAGCCCGCTTCTGTATAGCAATTCAAATTCATCGTTGCCGGTATTGAGCGCCCATTCGGGGAAGCTGACGATATAGCCTTCGGCCGTTTCGTCGGTTTCGAGTTGGTGGAGCTGGCTGGGGACTATGCAATAAAGCATATTGTTGCCGAGGCGGTATCGTTTGAGGTCGATGTCCAGGTATCCGCCTCCTTTTTTCACCCAGAGGATCTCGATATGCTGGTGCCGGTGGGGAATCCCCCGGTGGATACTATTTTGGTCCTGAAACGCTTGCAAAGTTTGAATTTCAAACGGAATCTCTTTTTCTTTGCGTATAGACTGTGCAGTAGTAGGTAATTGCATAGAGAAAAATTGTGAGGTTGAATAGAGTATGCCCAACTTCGTGCCATATTGTAATATGTTGATTGATAGTTGCTTGTAAGAATTAAATAATCGGCGGATTACGATATTTCGCTTTTTCACCGGCATATGATCGAAATATCGTCGCATCAAAATAGTTAAGTATGAAGTGTCTGGCTCGTCATCATTGGATTTGTTGGCTGTTGGGTATGATGATTTATTGCAATGGCTATGCGCAATCGGGGTTGCAGCGTATGGATGAGCGCATTCTCGAGCAGCTGGCGGCGAATCGTACGGATGCGCAGACGGCGATCTTTCGCACTATTTCGAATGCCAATAACTATGTCAATATTGCGATCCCTGCCGGTGTGTTATTGAAGGGGGTGATTGAAAATGATGCGGCAGCGAAAAAGAATGCGCTTTATATCGCGACGAGTACGGCTGCGACTTATTTGTTTAATCTGGCCATCAAGCAGCTGGTGAAGCGTCCCAGACCCTTTATTACCGATGTTCATCTTGTGCCTGTATACCGGCCCGGTGAGTATTCCTTTCCTTCCGGGCATACTTCTTCTGTTTTTAGCGCGGTGACGGCTTTGTCGCGTGCGTATCCCAAATGGTATGTCATTGCGCCGTCCTTCCTCTGGGCGGGCGCGGTTGGTTATTCGCGGATGTACCTGGGCGTTCATTATCCGACGGACGTGACGGCGGGGGCGTTACTGGGCAGCGGTACGTCGTTTGCCTTCGGCTTCTTACGGCCGTAAAGGGTCGATGTCGGCAGACGGTGACGTTGATCGATGCCCGTTGGACGGTGGCGCTGGACAATGCCGGCAGACGGTGACCCCGAACGATGCCGTTGGACAAGCCGCGGTCCTGGCGACCGAGGTACGGTCTCGGGGGTTGCTCCATGGGCTGCTTTGTCGGGATTTCCAAAATTTTAATGTCAAAAACTTGTGGGTGCCAAAAAATTGCCGTTAGTTTGCGTCATATTAACGCGAACTAAATGAAACCATTTCATTCTTACAAAAATCCTTCTCTGGCGGTAGACCTCGTGGTGTTTGGGTATAATGCCAGTGAACTTTCTGTTTTACTGCTAAACAGGAACGAGGAACCGTTTAGTGGGGGATGGACCTTGCCTGGCGCGTTTTTGCAGATGGACGAACGTTTTTCGGACACCTGTGGCAGGGTGCTGCAGACGAAGCTGGGTATGGATGACGTATACCTGGAGCAGTTATATTCGTTCGATGAACCGGACCGCGACCCGAGGGGAAGGGTAATATCGGTTGCGTATTATGCTTTAGTAAATCCGGCGAAGTTTGAGGTGGTGGCGGGGACGATGGCGAATGATGTACGGTGGTGGAATTGTAAGAAGCTGCCGGCGCTGGGCTTTGATCACAAGCAGATCTTTAAGATGGCTTTGCAGCGTTTGCGTTCCAAGATCCTGTATTTCCCGGTGGGTTTTCAACTATTGGACGAGCAGTTTACGATGACGGAGATACATGAGTTGTATGAGGCGATCCTGGATCAGTCGATCGATCGCAGGAACTTTCGTCGGAAGATCCTTGCTTCTGCGTATATTCTGCCGACCGGAATGAAACGGGAGGGGCTGCAAAACAGACATCCGGAATTGTATGTATTTAATAAAAAACTAAAACAGCCTGCCGATCTGGGATCGATTGCAAGGATCTAAAGGGATTGTTTTTATTGATGACCTTTAATTTGTTGTTTATGACCTATTCGCCGATTTTATTGAAAGACGGTTACAAAGTTGGGCACAAGTTCCAGTATCCTCAAGGCACTACGTTGGTTTATTCGAATCTGACCCCGCGTAAGTCGCGGAATGCGGATATGAATGAGATCGTGTTTTTTGGCTTGCAGTATTTTTTGAAAGAATACCTGATCCGTCAGTGGAACGAAGAGTTCTTTGCGCGGCCAAAGGACGAGGTGGTGAAGGTTTATGCCCGTCGTATGGACAATTATCTCGGTAAGGACTCTATCTCGTATCAGCATATCGCAGCGCTGCATGATCTTGGTTATCTGCCTTTGGAGATAAAGGCTTTACCTGAGGGAAGCCTGGTGCCGATGCGGGTGCCTGTCTTTACGATCAAGAATACGCTGCCCGAATTCTTTTGGCTTACTAATATGCTGGAGACGATCATGAGCGCCGTCTTGTGGAAGCCTGCTACTTCGGCGACGACAGCTTTTGATTACCTGAGAACATTTACCAGATATGCGCGTGAGACCGTTGGAGAGGATCTGAGCTTTGTTCCCTGGCAGGGGCATGACTTCTCTTTCAGAGGGATGAGTGGTGTGGAAGATGCGGTGATGAGCGGCGCCGGTCACTTGTTGTCCTTTACCGGTACGGATACGATCCCGGCCATCGACTTTCTCGAGCGCTTTTACAATGCTGATTGCGAGAAGGAATTGATCGGCGGTTCTGTTCCTGCGACGGAGCATAGCGTGATGTGTATGGGTACGCAGGATGGAGAGATCGAGACCTTCGAGCGTCTCGTTAGTGTCGTCTACCCGGCAGGCATCGTTTCGATCGTCAGCGACACCTGGGATTTCTGGCAGGTGATCACGGAGTTCCTTCCGAAGCTGAAGAAAAAGATCCTGGAGCGCAATGGCAAGGTTGTTATCCGGCCTGACAGCGGTGATCCGGTCAGGATCATCGTGGGGGATCCAGAGGCGCCTGTGGGCAGCCCGGAATATAAAGGAGCGATCGAGTGTATGTGGGAGACATTTGGCGGGACGATCACCTCGAAGGGATACCGGCTGCTGGATGGTCATATTGGATTGATCTATGGCGACAGTATCACGACGGAACGTCAGCTGGCTATCCTGGAAGGACTGAAGGCAAAGGGTTTTGCAAGTTATAATGTTATTTTGGGCATTGGCTCTTATACCTACGAATATGTGACCCGGGATACCTTTGGATTTGCCATGAAGGCTACTTATGGGGAGGTCAATGGCGTGGGGCGCGAGATCTTCAAAAGCCCGAAGACAGACGATGGAACAAAGAAGTCGGCAAAAGGGCTTATGCAGGTGTATCGGGATAGTGCGACCGGAAAGCTGGCTTTGAAGGATCAGTGTACATGGGAGCAAGAAGGGAAAGGAGAGTTGAAACCCGTCTTTAAAGATGGAAAGCTGCTGGTGGATTGGACTTTGTCTGAAATTCGTCAGCGGGTAAAAGAACAGTTATAAAAAGCGCCTTGAGCGCATGACTTGAGGCGCACCGATTTTGTGAACATGAGAATTAAATTTGAAAATTACCGGGACGCCCAGGCGGCGCTCCCGGTCGATGGTCAGCAGATCATAAGCGCTGCCGGAAGCATTGTATCATGGGACGGTGGAGCGGTTTCTGACGGCTATCCGATCGGTTTTGGGATGTTTTATCTACCTTGAGATCGCGTTGGGTTTGTTGAATGGAGAGGGCGCAGATGCTGCTTATTATAGAGGTTGTCAAAGCGTTGTCGATTTTCTGGATCCGCGAGCAGCTGTTTCAGATGCGGTCGGCGGGACGAATACCGGGGCCATGGATCGAAACGCTGGCGCGAAGGGAAGATATCAAAAAGCTGGGGAACGGTTGGGCAGCGCGTAGGGGAAGATATAATGAGCCGGCCTGGGGGCCTGGCAAAAAAATGATATAAGGATGGCAAAGACCTATGTTATCGGGGACATTCATGGAGGATTCAGAGCTTTACTACAGTTGATCCAGCGGATGAACCTTGAAAAAGATGATCGGTTAATATTTTTGGGAGACTATGTGGATGGATGGTCCGAGTCCAGACAGGTGATCGAATACCTGATGCAGCTGCAAAAAGAATACGACTGTATTTTCCTGCGCGGCAATCACGACGCCTGGTGCGAGGAATGGCTGGAGGGCTGGGGGGCAGACCTCGACTGGCTGATCCATGGTGGTGCTGCCACGGAGCGTAGTTACGCCGGCATTACTCCTGCGGATAGGGCGCTTCATCTGGAGTTCTTTCAACGGATGCTGCCTTATTACGATGAGGACCCGCACCGGCTATTTATCCATGCCGGTTTTTCTTCCATGCACGGGCCCGCAAAGGAACATCACCCCTCAAATTTTTTCTGGGACAGAACGCTTTGGGAGCTGGCGCTGGCCATGGACAACCGGATCCCGCCGGAGAGTCCGTTCTATCCCAAGCGGCTTACCCGCTATGGCGAGATCTTCATCGGGCATACGCCTACAACTAATTATGACGTCACAACGCCGATGCATCGCTGTAATGTCTGGAATGTAGATACCGGGGCTGCCTTTAAGGGAAGAATATCGGCGCTGGACATCGATTCGAAACAATTTGTACAAAGCGATGTCGTGCAGGAATTTTATCCTGACGAAACCGGCAGAAACAAATAAACGTATTCGTATGAACACCTTTGATCTTATCTATCCTGATCGCTCCGCAATTGCGTATAAAGCGATGATCTTTCCTGATGGGCAGCCGCATATCAAACTGGATATGATACAGGCCGAAAAGCTCGACGTGCACGCGCCGATCCGGATATTGACCCGGTTGAATAATGCCAATGACCTGCTGACGGCGTTGTTTGTCAAGAACACGCTGGACTATCTGGGGTTTGAACATGTCGAGCTGCATGTTTCTTATTTGCTTGCGGCGCGTATGGACAGGGTGATGCTTGATGGCGAGCCTTTTTCCCTGAAGGTGGTGGCCGGGATAGTAAATCTTGTGCAGTTTAAAAAGGTAAAGATCTTCGATCCCCATTCCGAGGTTTCGACGGCATTGATCGATCGGAGCTATGCGGTGACGAATCATGCCTTTGTAAAACAAGCGCTGGCGGACTATCATGGATTGTATACCGGGGAGCCGGTCGTGTTGGTTTCCCCGGATGCAGGGGCTTTAAAGAAGATCCACAAGCTGGCGCAATACCTGGATGTGGAGAATGTAGTGGAGTGTATGAAAGAGAGGGATGTGCGGACAGGGGCGCTGACGAATTTTAAGACGACGACAGAGGATCTGCATGGGCAGACTTGTTTTATCGTGGATGATATCTGTGATGGCGGCGGAACCTTTGCAGGGACGGCGAAGTTGTTAAAAGAGAAGGGTGCGGGGAAAGTGAACCTGGTCGTGAGTCATGGGATATTCAGCCGTGGGCCGAAGATTGAGTTTATTGATGAAGTTTATACGACGGATTCGTATCGGGTAGTGGAGGGAATGAATTGTTTGGAGATAGGAGGATTTATGTAAAAAAAGCGCGGGCGGAAAACGCCCGCGCGGGATTTAGTTTTTGTCGACAAATTTGTAGTTGGATTCATTGTAGCGATCGCCGACGTTGGGATATTTTTTGAGCAGCTCATCGAGTTGCTGAAAGTCCTGTGAGGTGAGGGTGACATCAATGGCGCCTGCGTTGTCGATGAGGTATTTGCGGCGCTTGGTGCCAGGTATCGGAATGATATTGCTGCCTTGGGCGAGTACCCAGGCGATGGCCAGCTGGGCGGGGGAACAGCCTTTTGCGGCGGCGATATCGGCAAAGCCGGCAGCGAGGTGTTGGTTGTTGGCGCCATGCTCGCCCTGATAGCGCGGCAGAGACTTGCGAAAATCTTTTTCACCAAGCTGAGAAAGGTCTAGGGTGTTGGTCATCAGTCCCCGCGCCAGCGGGCTGAACGGGACAAAGGTGATCCCTAGTTCTTTGCAAACAGGCAATACGTCCTTTTCCACTTCTCTTGTCAATATACTGTATTCACTTTGAAGGGCGCTGATGGGATGTACGGCGTGTGCACGGCGAACCGAATTGGCGGAAGCTTCTGACAAACCGAGGTAGCGAACTTTTCCTTCTTTTACCAGATCGGCCATCGCGCCCACCATTTCTTCCACGGGAACATTGGGGTCGATGCGGTGCGCGTAATAAAGATCGATGACGTCGGTTTTTAGCCGGCGAAGACTGGCTTCTATGGCCTGTTTTATATAAGCCGGGGAGCCGTCGAAGGTGTTTAGACGGCCTTCGGCATCCTGGCGGAATCCAAACTTCGTGGCGATAAATATTTTTTGCCTGTTGGGCTGGAGCACTTTGGCGACCAGCTCTTCATTTTTTCCATTGGCATAAACGTCGGCGGTATCCCAGAAATTGATGCCAAGCTCGATTGCTTTTTCGAGGGTGGCGATGGATTCCGTGTCATCGGGCTGCCCATAGGCATGGTTCATGCTCATACAGCCAAGGCCGATGGCAGAGAGCTGAATGGCTGTGTTTCCGAGTGTTCTGTATTTCATACTTTAAAGGTCTTTAATTAGCGTGAAACCGGTCGGATAATTTTGGCTTATTTTTGCCGTAGTAAAGCAATCAGCATGGAAGATTTTATTATCAATGTCGGCAAGGTTGAAGAATGGCAAATGATAAAGGATATGGGAGCCCTGGATGAAACATTTCAGCGCGCCAAACGGGTGCTGGTTGGTGGCGGAACAGTCGTGCTGCTGCGGGATCAGCGTTCCGGAGAAGCCTGGAGGGTAGGGGAGTTTACCAACCTGGAAGACTTTGAAGCATATAAGAAGAATATATACAAATATCTCGGCGATTAGTTCGCAGTGGTGTGGGCTGGCTACAAAATAAAAGAGGCGCACTCCGAAGAGCCGCCTCCTCCTGACCCGAGGTCAGCAGATTATTTTTTGGAGAAACCCGGTTAAGCGAAATTAACCGAAGGTGTCCATGATTTATCTGTAGATTGCATGAATACCTCCTTTTTATTTGGTGAATCCTAAAGTTACAAAAAAATCACCAAACTCCCACTTCAGGTTTGCAAATTTTCTTTGATGTGGACGGCTTTTTTTTCTGGCAGATGCAGGGCCGGAATCAGGGCCAGCGCGATCACGAACGCGGAGATCAGGAAACCGTCCTGCAGCGCGAAATGTTCTGCTATGGGGGCGTTATAGCCTTTATCGAGATAGTGGCTGTCAATAAATTGATGAAGGACGCCGAAGATCGCGATGCCGACGGATCCGCCGAGTTGTTGAAGGAGGCTGTTCATCGAAGTCGCCGTTGCGGTCTGTTCGTGGGTAACCGAGTTAAGCAGCGCGGTGGAGACGGGCGCCACGAGCAGGCTCATGCCAAGCCCCCGGATAACCATGGGCAGGATGATCCAGAAGATGGCGTTGCCCACGTTGATCCGCGAGAAGAAGTACATGGAGATGGCTGTAAGCAGGATGCCCGTGATGGAGATATTCCGGATGAGTCCCTCATCGGCCTTTTTGCCCGCATAGGGTCTTGATACGAGCATGGTGAGCGCATTGGGCAGCATCAGCAGACCGGATTGGATCGTGGTATAGCCCAATAACCCCTGTAGCAGAAAAGGCAAAAAGAACATACCTCCGTATAGTGCGACTGACCGGATGATGACGATGATGGCGGCGACATTAAAGCCGGAAGACCGGAAGACTGTGAGGTCGAGCAGCGGATTTTTTTTCCGGGAAGAGCGGAGGTATAGCCAGCCAAAGAGCAGGATGGCGGCAAGTCCCGCAACCCCTTGCAGCCAGGCACTTTTCCTGGATATGGCGGAGATGGCGTATTGTATGGAGATAATGGTGGCGCTGAACCAGATCAGGCCGCTGAAATCGAAGGGCTGTGGGGTATGAGGTCTGCTACGCAGAAAAGATAGATAGCGGAAGGTCATCCCGATGGTGATGATCCCGATGGGGATATTGACATAGAAAACCGACTGCCAGCCGAAATAATGCGTCAGCACACCGCCGAGGGTTGGACCGAGGGCGGGTCCCATCACATTGCCGATGCCCCACCAGCCGACAGCGTTGCCGCGGCGTTCGGGAGGGAAGGTCTCGCTGAGGATGGCCAGGGAGGTGGGCGAGATGGAACCTCCGCCGGCAGCCTGGATCACGCGGGCAATGACAAGCATCGTCAGGCTTTGAGAAAGGCTGCAGAGCAGGGAGCCAAGGGTAAAGACGGCGACGCTGGCAATAAAAAGCCAGAAGTAGCCGATCCTGTTCTTGAGCCAGTTGATCAGCGGTATAAAAAGGCAAAAAGAGATCATGTAGGCGGTAATGACCCATTCGACTTCGTCAACGTCAACACCAAACTGATGACGTATGACGGGCAGTGATACATTGACGATACTGCTGTCGATAGCGGCCATCGATGTACCTAACATAAGTGTGAGAAGAACCAGGGAAGCGTTTTTGACCATCCGAAGAAATTTGCCCAAATGTATTCAAAAAATATACCCTATCTTTAACGCTCCGTCTGATCTATTATCGCCATTCTTATCCTTTCGATTTATATCCGCAAACAATACTGTTAAAAGGGCTGTCTATTTGTCTTTCTTTTCACAACATACGGATCAAGACCTTTTTCATCTGATCGCCCGGGGCAACGAAGCTGCATTTGCTGAATTATTTCGCCGATATGACAGGCGAATTTTCCCTTTTGTATTAAAGATGATCCGCTCAGAGTCGCAGGCGGAAGAGATTACCCAGGAGATTTTCATCAAAATATGGCGTAACCGGGAAAAGCTTTCTGGTGTCGATATTCCACAGTCGTATATTTTTACGATCACTTCCCGGCATACCCTGGATCATATTAAGAAGCGGCTGAACGAAAGCAGGATGTTGCGACGGTTGTCCGATTCGATGCCGCCCTCGCATAATGATCCCGAAGAAACCTTGCTGCTGAAGGATAAAGAGGCACTGGTGCAGCAGGCGATCGGACAGCTGCCGCCGCAGCAACGGGCTGTGTATCTATTAAGCCGGCAACAGGGGCTCTCTTATGAGGAGATCGGTCAACAAATGAATATTTCCCCTAATACCGTTAAAAATCACTTAGTTAAGGCTCTTGCTGCCCTACGTTCCTGGCTGGAGGAGCAGGATCAGCTTCCCGCGCTTTTAATCGCCCTTTGCCTATTTTTCAATAAAAAGTAAAAAAAACTTAATCCAGACTAGTCTTTAAGGATTTTTCAGTCGTCTCAACTATATAAGAATACTATGTCTTCTAACGAAAGGTTATATTATTTATTTAATCAATACATTGGCGGAGCAGCTACCGTTGAAGAGGTAGATGAGTTGAAGTCGTTGCTAAACCTGCCGTCCTATGAAGAAACGGTTCGTAGTCACCTGGAAGAACTGTTACTGCAGACTACCCCTCTGCCTGAACATAGTGAAGTCCGCTGGCATGCGATCATGAAGCAAATGCGTGAACCGGAATTACCGGCCCATTCTGAGTTTCCCGATGTAGCTCTAGCGTCCCGCCAGTCGCCTTTCGTCCGGCGCTGGTGGGCCATAGCCGCAGCATTGGTTGGGGTGGCGATTGGAGGGTGGTTATTATTCCGGGCCAGGCCGGCAGAGCCGGCGGCCGTACATCCGGCGCCGCAGCAGGATCGGGCGCCGGGAGGCAATGTCGCGACGTTGACGCTTGCCAATGGGCAGCGGATCACCCTGGACAGTGCGCACAACGGTCAGTTGACGCAGCAGGGAAACACACAGATCACGAAATTAAAAGATGGTCGTCTTGCTTATAAGGTAGTAGACCAGGATCCGGCTATCTCTGGAACCAATACACTTAGCACGCCTCGTGGCGGACAATACCGGCTTACGCTTCCTGATGGCAGTGAGGTCTGGCTCAATGCGGCCTCATCGATCACGTATCCTACGGCTTTTGCGGGGCCTGAAAGAAAGGTCAGCGTTAGTGGAGAGGCTTATTTCGAGATTGCTCCGGATGCGCATCATCCCTTCATGGTTGCGGTCCAATCGGCAAGGTCCACGGAAACTATACAGGTTCTTGGAACCAGCTTCAACGTGAATGCCTATGGCGACGAGGAGTCCCTGGCAACGACGCTGCTGTCCGGGAGCGTAAGGCTGGTGAGCGGCGACAACAGGATGTTGTTAAAGCCGGGGGAACAGGGGCTGCTTCAGGCAGATGGAAAAATGCGTTTGGATCCCAACGCCAATGTCGAAGAAGTGGTTGCCTGGAAGAATGGGTTGTTTCATTTTGAGAACGCGGATATAAATGAGGTGATGCGCCAGATAGCCCGATGGTATGACGTGGAAGTGGTGATGGACGGGAAGATGCCGTCGACGGAAAAGTTTGACGGGGAGATATCGCGCAGCAGCAATCTGACAGAAGTATTGAAAATACTGCAATTGAGCAATATTCATTTTTCCATAGAAGGAAAAAAAGTAACGGTCAAGCCATAACTGCTAAACACTGTATTTTTTAACCAAAACTAAAAGCAACTAATCCATGACAAGATATGTGTTGACCGAAAACTAATTGACTGACCTTTTTATCCCCTTATTATTCAAGTTGTAGAAAAGTATGATCAAGATCATTCCTGGCGGAGCTTTGCCCAACCGAAAGCTGATGCCAACCAAAACTATTATGGCGATGAGATTTACTGCTTTTTTTCTGTTGATTGCCGTGCTCCACGTCTCTGCGGAGGGGCTGGCTCAAAAAGTCTCCCTGCATGAACAGGGTGCGTCTTTGAAGAAGATCTTTAAAGAGATCAAGACGCAGACGGGTTTTGTTTTCTTTTACAAGGCAGGGTTGCTGGACAGGACGCATCCCGTTTCGATCGACGTGACCAATGAAGAGTTGCCCGAGGTCCTGGGCAAATGTTTTTATGGCCAGCCGGTGACTTTCAACATCGTCAATAAGACGATCGTGGTGAGTCCAAGGGGAGAGGCATCCGTTGTTATGCCTTCTGTTGAAGCTGTCGATACCGTCCCGAAGACTATTATCGCATGGGGAAGGGTTGTGGACGGCGCTGGAAGGCCTTTGGCAGGCGCAAACGTCTCCGGCAAAGGAAAAGATGCCAAACACGGGATTACTACGGATAAGGATGGGCAGTTTAAACTGCCGATACTGCCAGGCGCTACACTGGTGATCAGTTATATCGGTTTTATACCGGCGGAGGTAAAGATCAAGGATGGGTATGAAGTGGCCATCGTACTGACACCTGGGGCAAAGGAGCAGATGACCAATATGGTCGTAACGGGTTACCAGGTGATCAATAAAGAAAGTTTTACAGGGAACGCGATCACCGTATCGGGTGACGAGCTGAAAAAGGTCAACCCGAATAATATCCTGCAAAGCTTGTCGGTTTATGATCCTTCTTTCAATATCGCTACTAACAATATCGCAGGATCCAATCCGAATGTGCTGCCAAGTATAAATGTTCGCGGGTCTACGGCGCTGCCCACGAGTAACAGTTCGGTGCTTTCCCGTACCGATCTGTCGAGCAATGTCAATCTCCCGACCTTTATCCTGGATGGCTATGAAGTTACCCTGGAGAAGGTTTTTGACCTTGATGTCAACCGGATCCAGTCTGTCACCTTACTTAAGGATGCAGCGGCAACGGCGGTATACGGTTCAAGGGCGGCTAATGGAGTCATGGTTATAACGACTAAGGCGCCAAAGGAAGGCAAGCTGCAGGTGTATTACAATTATGAGTTTACGCCCAGCACTCCGGATCTGTCGGCCTATCATGTGTTGAATGCTTCACAAAAGCTGCAGTATGAGAAGCTGGCAGGGCTTTATAATGCAGGTTCGACTTATCAGTCACAGGACCAGCTGGATGCCTTATACTACCAGAAATTGTTGAGTGTCGTCAGTGGTGTCAATACATACTGGCTATCTCAACCTTTACAGACAGCATTGGGGGAAAAGCATTCCCTGTTTGTCGAGGGTGGTACGCAGCAGGTCCGTTATGGCATCGATATGCAGTATCAGACTTCTCCCGGCGTCATGAAAGAGTCGGGGCGTGACAGGTATGGTATAGCCGTCGATCTTTCTTATAGCCCCACTTCTGTTTTTATATTTAAGAATGAATTGTCTGTTCAGCAGGTCAATACGAGGGCATCCAACTATGGTAATTTCGCGGATTATGTCCGGATGAACCCTTACTATGCAAAGACAGACAGCACGGGACATATTCTGCAGGAGGTGGATAGCTATGTAAAGAATACAGGTTATAATGGCACGAGTCAATACCAGGCTGAAGTTATTTTGAATCCCCTTTATGAGTCGACGCTTGGGAGTTTTAATAAGGCCCGGTACCTGGAGTTCACAGATAACTTTTCCGCCGAATGGAATATCGTCAGGGGCCTTCGGCTGCGAACGGTGCTCAGCTATGATAAAAAGAATTCCAGTTCAGACTTCTTTGTTTCTCCGTTGAGCAATCAGTTCTATTTTTATTCTGCCAGTCAGGCCAGCCAGAGGGGAACCTATACCTATGGCGAGGATGAAGGGAATACATTTGACGGAAGTATCACACTCAACTACAATCGTCAGCTGGGGCCGCAATTCTTTAACCTGGCGTTGGGCGCCAATGCGCATACTTTTTCGACAGATTCAAAGACGTTCGAAGCCCAGGGATTTGCGAATGACCGCTTTACCAATATCGGTTTTGCGGCAGGATATACTCCGGGTTCTACGCCTGGCGGCGATTTTGCCAAGCAGCGTTTGTTTGGCAGCTTTTTAAGCCTGAACTATTCCTGGCTGAATAAATATTTGCTGGATGTATCCGTGCGTGCCGATGGTTCTTCGCAGTTTGGAGCCAATAACCGAGTTGCTCCTTTCTGGGCGGTGGGGCTTGGCTGGAACCTGCACAAGGAGAAATTTCTGCAGAATACCGTTGTCAGTCAGCTGAGGCTGCGTACGAGCACTGGTATTACCGGGTCAGTATCGTTCCCTCCCTATATGTCGCAGACGACCTATAGCTACTATACCACCAACTGGTACTCTACGGGTGTAGGCGCCGTCGTTAATGCTTATGGCAATGAGGGTCTGAAATGGCAGCAAACCCGCAACTACGACGTTGGGATGGATTTGGGGCTTTTCAAGGATAAGATCGTCATTTCTCCCCGCTATTACTACAAACTGACGCACGGATTGCTGGCAGACATACAGCTGCCGCCTTCTACCGGATTCAGTTCTTATACGGCGAATCTCGGAGACATGGCCAACAAGGGCTGGGAGCTTAATTTTAAGGTGACGACTTTTAAGGACAAGGATTGGAATACCAGCGTATTTACCAACCTGGTACACAATACCAACGTGATCAAGAAGATCTCCAATTCTCTTGAAAGTTATAATCAAAAGGCAAACGATGCGCAGACTTCCGATTCATCATTGAGGTCTTCGCCGCTGATGCACTACAAAGAGGGACAGGCGCTTAACGAGATCTATGCCGTTAAATCTCTTGGGATCGATCCGCAGAACGGCCGGGAGATCTTTGTTAAACGGGATGGAACGCATACCTATAATTATGATGCGAACGATAATGTACCTGTTGCTGATCCTACGCCCAAAGTGCAGGGCTCGTTCGGTGCTTCTATCGGTTATAAAGCCTTTCAGCTCAACGCTATCTTTACTACTTCACTGGGAGGAAAGGATTACAACCAGACACTTGCGGACAGGGTAGATGATGCCGATCCCCGTTATAATGTCGATAGTCGGGCTTTGACGAATCGCTGGAAGAATCCGGGTGACCATGCCGAGTTCAAGAATATTGCCGATCAGAGTGTCACCTATCCCACGAGCCGGTTTATACAAAATCTGAACACGCTTGATTTCAGCAGTCTTTACATGTCTTATGATTTTCCTAAGAATGTTTATTCCAGGTGGACGCTGAAAAATTTGAGGCTGGCTTTTACTATGAACGATCTTTTCTTCTGGTCGTCCGAGAAGATCGAACGCGGGATCGATTATCCGTATGCCCGCAGCTTTACATTCTCCGTTCAAACGAGTCTTTAAACTATTTACAATGAAAAGATCAATTATATATTTATTGGTAACAGTTGTTGCAGTAAGCTCCTGCAAAAAATGGCTGAATGTTCAGCCCGAATCGCAGATCGATTCTGATCAGCTGTTCTCCACGGCTCAGGGATATGAGGAAGCGCTGGACGGCGTATACACCCGTTGCAGCCAGGGAGATTTGTATGGTACCGAGCTGACGGTCGGATTGCCGGACGTGTTGGCGCTGGACTGGTCGATCAGCCCGGGGTCCGATTACCTGGGGTATTTACAATCGTCTATTTATAATTACAAGGATCCGACTTTTGTCAGCAAAAAGGATGGTATCTGGTCAGGATTGTACAATGCCATTACGAATGACAATCTGCTGCTGCAGCACCTAGATTCCGGTAAAGTGCTGTCCAGCACCGAGTACATGCTGATAAAAGGCGAGGCGTTGGCTTTGCGGGCTTATTTACACTTTGATGTGACGCGTCTGTTCGCTCCTTCTTATGTTACGGCAGCGAGTACGGCGACTATTCCTTATGTAACAACTTATTCCAACCAGGTAACGCCTTTTTCTTCCGTTTCCGATGTGCTCAATCTTTGCATTAAGGATCTGACCCAGGCTAAGGCTTTACTGAAGCAATCGGATCCTATTGTTACAGCGGCGTACAAAGTCGGTTATCCCAACGATACCGCAGCAAAGGAAACGGCTTCGTCCGATCTGTTCCTGCAGAACAGAAGGCATCGGTTGAATTACTATGCCGTTTGCGGCGAATTGGCCAGGATCTACCTGTATATGAACGACAGGACGGATGCGCTGGCTAACGCAATGGAGGTGATCAATGCACGGAAGTTCCCCTGGGCGGACCCTACCTATTTCAACAATGCCAATCCCCAGCTGAAGGATCGTATTTTGTATACCGAGCTATTGTTTTGCTGGGATATTCCAACGATGACCAATACGATGATCGGCTACTTCGGGTCGGGTCTTAATGGTTTGACGATTACTCCTGATATGGGCGCGACCATCTATGAGGCCAATGGTGTAGGAGGAGAAGATTACCGCTATTCACAATGGTGGACGCCGGGCTCTTATCTTTCGTTCAACAAATACAAGCGGGATGTTGATACTAATTTGCATCCGCTGGTGGCGCCTGCGCTGCGTCTGAGCGAATGCTACTACATAGCGGCAGAGTGTACATACCCGGATAATCCGAGCCTGGCGATGCAATATGTGGATACGGTGCGTCTGAACCGAAATATCGGTGAACCTTTGACGGCTGCCAGCCAGGACGACTTTATGACGCAGCTGGTGAGCGAGGCCCGTAAAGAGTTTTATGGAGAGGGGCAGATATTTTACATGTACAAGCGTCTTAACCGGGGAATAGTAGGACCTACGAGTATCGTCAATGCTCCATCCAATTCCGTTTTTGTCCTTCCGCTGCCGGTTAACGAGCAGGAATACGGAGGAAGATAATCTCTCAACATCAAATTGCAGTGATCATGAACAAAATATATAATCTACCGGCGGTACTGGCGCTTATGACTTTACTGGCCGGGTGTCATAAAGATACCATCCCATTGTATTCTCAGCCGATGGGGAATGTCTATTTCAACTTTTCAGGAGGTGATAGCGTCACTTATACCTTTTCATACAACCCCGGCCTGCCTTCCGATACCGTCTGGCTGCCGATCCAGATATCCGGGAACCAGTCGAAAGGTATCTTGTATTATAAGGCTATGGTATTGGACAGCGGTACTACGGCTGTCAAGGGATTGGATTATCAGCCTTTGCTGGATTCATTTCAGATCCCGGCGAATACAGGGATCGACTCGATGCCAGTTATCGTATACAGCCAGGATACCTTGCTGAAGCAGCAGTCGGTAGCGTTGAACATCCGGCTGGTGCCATCCGGCTCGCTCGGCACGCAGATCGCAGATATGATCAATGCCAAAGTGATCATATCCGATAAGCTTGAAAAGCCCAGCTGGTGGGACTTATGGGGACTAACCAACTATTCTGACGAGAAGTATGAGTTGTATATCATTGCGACCGGCGGCAGGAATGATTTGCCAACGGGGTCCGACTACGGGTTATATGCGCCGGAGGCGTTATATTTTATCGGACAGATGAATAATCTTATATCGGACCCGGTCACCTGGATTGCGCAAAATCCTTCCAGAGATTATGTATTGGTAAAGCAGCCGGACGGAACTTACCGGTTCTACAATACGGCCACACCTGATTCTTATATGCCGGTGGTATATAACGCATCGGTCAGCAGGTATTATTTTGTTCAGAAGTCCGGGGGATACGTCACGCCGAACTAAAAAAACATTACTATGCAACGAATTACTTTTTTTATACTTTTTTCACTGACTGTAGCTTTAACCTCCTGCTACAAGGACAAGGGCAACTATACATATCATGTGCCGGCGGCGCCTGTCGTAGCCAACCTGGATACCGTTTATGAGGCTACTGTCGGGGATTCACTTTTTGTCAAACCCGATATTACCTTCAGCGGTAAGGACAAGCTGGGCTACGAGTGGCGGGTAGACGTGCCGGAGCAGTTGAAATCCTTTTACTTCTATGGACCTGAACTAAGGATGCTATTTTCCTTTTCGGCCCAACGCTATTCCGCCAGGCTGGCGATCATCGACAGCAGTAATCAAATGGAATATGTTTTTCCATTCAAGATACAGGGGAATACGATCTATTCGAACGGGATACTGGTGTTGAGCAATGAGTCGGGAACATCGCAGCTTTCATTCGTAAAACCGGACAGCACTGTTCAGCCGAGGGTATATGCGGCGATCAACCAGCATGACCTGCCTGCTAACGGCCAACAGATCATCGGCCTGTATAATCAGTTCCTTGCCGGCGGCTATCTGTTCAACTATTGGATCCTTTCTTCTTCGGGTGACAATCCTGGGGTGGAAATCGATCCCAATACCCTGACGGATGTCAGGACGCTGCGGGATAACTTTTTTTCTCCTCCTGCTACTATTGCGCCGGGATATTTTGTCAATAATCCGGGCAATGGCGCGATGATCGGCGTACTCAATAACCAGATGTGGGCCGGGGCCTATCAGACTTCTCCTTACTCTGCTATTTACAATAATTTCAGCCTGCCGGCCAGCGGTAATTACAGATTGTATAAAAAGGCGGTTATCAACAACGATCAGGGGTACTATCTTGGATATGATCTCGATAAAAAGCAGGTTGCCGCTTTTATGAACTATGGGACGCCTACTTATGTGGGGACGTCGTACCAGGATACCACCAAAAAGCCGTTTGATCCGGCCAATATGGGCCTGGATCCTCTTGAATTCGAGCAGATCAATGATCAGAACTGTTATGTGATCGGGACCAATGCCGACGATTCGGTCTATGTCATGGGGTTTGCAACCGATTATACCAATGGCCTTCTTACGCTGACCCCGTTATACAATCAGCCATTTCCGCGTCAGGACCTGGTTACAGCGTCGACGGTCTGGGCGGCTTCTTACCGGGAGCGCTTTTATATGAATAATGGTTCTACGATCTATGAATATAACCCGAAGAACCAGGCGATAACACCGCTTACGACGACGTTCAATGGGACCGTTTCGATGCTGAAGGTATCTCCGGATGGGGGGACTTTGTATGTGGGTGTCGAGGGAAGTTTGTACTTTCTGGACGTAAGCGTTGGCAAAACGGGAAATATTCTCAGGAAGATCGATGGAATACCGGGGGCCCCGGTTGATATTTATTTACGTGGAAACTATTGAGATTAATGTATATGAATTATAAAGCCTTATTGTTTGCCGTCTTGCTGCCGGGGATGGCGGCTGCACAAGCGCCGGATTTTACGTTGAAGGGCCAGATCGGGCATTATAATGCACCGGCGAAGATCTACTTCGATCATATGGAAGGCAGTACCGGTCATTCCGATTCGGCGGTGCTGGTGGATGGGAAGTTTTCTTTTAGCGGCAAACTGGACGGGCCTGGCGCGGTTCGCATGGTGTTTGCCCCAAAGGGAGATGGGAAGGAGAAGGCCATCTATACGGGGCAGGCGATCTATTTCTATATAGGAAAGGAGCATATTCGTATTGAATCCAAAGACTCGCTGACCAATGCGGTTATCAGCGGCTCGCCGGTTGATGCGGCGTACAATGCGTATAATAAGTATATCGGCGGCAGTATCATGCAGGTGTCTGCAAAGGCCAACTATGAGTTTGGTCAGTTGACGGAGGAGCAGAAGAAAGATACATCGTTGACGAATGCGGTCGATCGTCGGTTCAGGCAGCGGGTGAAAGATCGTGCGGCCAAGGAGTGGGAGTTTGCGGCTTCGCACCCCCATGATTACTTTAGTCTGATCGCTTTGATGGAGCAGACAAGCAATGCGGAAAATGCGCGTCGTGCGGCGTCGATCCTGGACGGGTTGGATGAATCTATCCGGACTTCTTTTGGCGGAAAGGCGTTTGCCGAGAAGATCGCGGCGTTGACGGCAATCGTGCCGGGCGCTATGGCGCCGGATTTTACCGAGAATGATACCTTGGGCAAACCCGTGACCTTGTCGGGGCTCAGAGGAAAATATGTGCTGGTGGATTTCTGGGCCAGCTGGTGTGGGCCCTGCCGGGCGGAAAATCCCAATTTAAAGGAGCAGTATGCGCTTTACAAGGATAAAGGATTTGAAGTGCTGCAGGTTTCTCTTGATGACAACAGGGGCAAGTGGGTGAATGCGATTCAAAAAGATGGCCTGCCCTGGCTGGAGATATCCGATCTGAAAGGATGGAACAATGCTGCGGGTAAGTTGTATGCCGTCAGCGGAGTACCTGCCAGCTTTTTGGTAGATCCGCAGGGTAAGATCGCAGCGACAAACCTGAGAGGCGAGGGGCTGAATCAGCGGCTGGCGGAGATTTTTGGGGGTGGGGCTTCAACGGGGAGCATTCCGATGAAAGTCCTGTATGTCGGGTATGACCCGGCCCGGCCGATGCCGGAAAAGACGGTGTACTATATGATCCCCGATTCCTTGCTGCCTGGGATCTACCGGGCCCGGATGGCCGACTGGAAGAATTTTTTGACAAAGCAGTTCACCTCCGTGAAAGCGGTGGATGTGCGGGACTATACGGCGGGCATGTCCGATTCGGTGGATGTGACGATCCTGGATGCGGGGCCGGTCTCATTGCCGGCTAACTTTGACCGGCCGATGATCCTGATGCATGCGATGGCGCCGGATGTAGGGCTTCCGATCGGGTTGAAATTTGATTGGTATTGTCAGTGTCTGGAGGCGGATGCGCTGCATATACGAATGGAGCATCCAATCTTTCACACTCCGAACGAGGTGAAGCTGACCATAAAGGAAAAGCCGACGCCGGGTTCATTTTTTAATGGCTTTCAGGGAGCGGCTACGCCGGCGACTTTGCCGATGTGGCGGGTGAATACAAAGGGGTATGGAAACGGAGAGCCTTATCTGATCGGAATGGTTTCGCATGGAGAAGGGTTTGATGACTCGCCGGATGCCGAAGCGATATCCGGCGGCGTCTGTCTGAAGAATGCAGAGGCTGTGGCATTGGGAAGACAGGGCAATTACTTTATGTGGGGTTTCTCCGGCTCGCCGGATTATATGACGGAAGAGGCGCGTAAGGTTTTCGTAAATGCAGTCTGTTATATCCGTCAATTCGATCATCAGCTGCCGATGGTGAAGAAGGTGCAGATCGAGAACCGCGAATGGCTGGACGAGCAAATGTACAGGATTGACACGGCGACTTATCAGAAGGCGATCGCATCGAGAAAAGAGGGGAATATCCGGCTGAGGCGGATGCAGGATTCATTAAGAGCGCTGAAGGCAGAAGGGAAGGACATTGGCCGTAATAACGAGATGTTTTTAAAGATGCCGATGACCGATGCCGTCCAGTCTTTTGAAGAGTATGTCAAAGGGTATGCCGGGGATGAGCTGTATGCAAAATATGGGACGAATACCGCGCTTTATAAAAAATACTATCGCGACAATTACGAATATTTCTATCCGCAGGATACTTATTCCGTGCAACTGGACAAGGATGTACAGCGGCTGGGTATTTCCAACAGGAAAGTAGAAATACTGGAGAAATGTGTCCAGCTGTTGGAGAGGAACAAGGATACAGCTTTGGCAATGCGGGTGTTGAGGAGGTATACGGTAGAATCCTTTACAACGGCGGGGCAGTGGCGGAAGTGGTTATTGGAGAACAAGAGCCGGTTGTATTTTACCGAGTCGGGCGGGTTTAAATTTATGGTCAATACGAGAGCAGCTGCCGTGGCGCCGGTGGCGGCAAAGGCAGCCTCTTCCGGTAAGGCAGGGATGGTTCCGACGTCGGCCGATCCCGTTGCCGTCTCTGCGCATTGGGATGGAAAGATGGAAAATGGCAAGCGGAAGCTGGTCGTGGATGCCAATATTTTGAAAGGCTGGCATATCTATGCATATGTTTCGAAGGAAAATCCGTTTATACAAACGGAGATGCTGCTGGAATTGCCGGAAGGCGGTGTAGTGGCCAAGGACTGGGAAAGTTCTCCGGGGTTACCTGTGCAGGGAAATGAGGGGCTTTATGTATATGAGGGGCATACCGAATTTACCGTCGAGGTGGATTGTTCGAAGATAAAGACGGGTGCTACCGTTAAATGTGGGATGTTTTACCAGGTATGTGACAATACGAAGTGTTTTCCTCCCCGCAAAAAATGGGTAGAGATAAAAATTTAAATCCGTATTTATGAAAAAGATCCTTTTGTCCGGTTTGATGCTGGCGGCGCTGACCGGGTTTGCGCAGAAGCCGGCTAACAGGCCTGCTGTGCATCGTGTCGTTGCCGACTGGACCTTGAAGAAGGCGGATGGCAGTGCGTTGCAGCTTTCTTCTTTCAGGGGGCATATCGTGATCGTGGACTTTTGGGCGTCCTGGTGTATGCCTTGTCGGGCATCGATCCCGCATCTGAAAGAGCTTTATTCCGCGTATCATGCGGATGGCCTGGAGATCGTAAGCGTTTCGATCGATGCGCGGGCTGAGAACTGGAAGAGAGCAGTCCTGCAGGAACAGATGCCCTGGGATCAGGTCTTAGACAATTATACCGGTGACAACAACGCTTCCGACGTGGCGGGCGGATATGGGATCGAAGCAATTCCTTATCTGTTGCTGATCGATAAGGATGGAAAGGCGCTTTCGGTTAACCCCGGGCCTGGCTCATTGGACAAGCAGTTGAAAAAGCTATTCGGTCATTGATCCCTTAGGACATTCTTCGCCACAGGGCCCATTTCCGGAGTTTGCCGAGCAACTCTTCGAGTTTGACGGGTTTTCCTACATAGTAGTTCATACCCGCCTGCAGGCATTGTTCTTCGTCTCCTTCCAGCGTATTGGCGGTCAGTGCTATGATGACCGGCTGTTGCAGGGAGCCGTTTTTCCGGATGAGCCGGGCAGCTTCGAGTCCATCCATTTCCGGCATTTGCAGATCCATAAAGACGAGGTCGTAGGCTTTTTCCGCTACGGCCTCGACTGCTTTCAGACCATTGTCTACGATAGCAGGATTATAGCCCAGCTTTTGCAGGATATATAGAATTACCTGCTGGTTGATGAGGTTATCTTCCGCGATAAGGATATTCAGCGGCAAGGTGACTGCCAGCTCTTCGGGCAGACGCGGCTGAGCCGGCGCCCCATCGGGAGGCATACGGCCAAGGTTTTGCAGGCCGTTGAGGATATGGCGGTAAAGGACCTGCTGTTTGATCGGCTTTGTCATTACCGCGCTGAACAGATCGTTGTAATTCTTTTTATACTCGTCGCCGACGCTGCTCAGCAGGATGATCGGTGTTTGTGGATGGCGCTGCCGGATGGACTGGGCCAATTGGATACCGTCCATATAGGGCATTTGCATATCGGTAAGGATGAGGTCGAAGTGGTGTTTTTCGTTTGACAGCATATGAAGCGCTTCGGAGCCGGATGCCGCCAGAGTGGGTGCCAGGTTCCAGTATTCCAGCTGCGTCTTGAGGATTGTCCGGTTAGTCTGGTTATCGTCTACGATAAGGATCCTTTTACCTGCGTGTTCTGTCAGTCCGTTGTGAGGAATGACGGTTGTATTATCGATACCTGCCCGGGTACGGATCGAGAAGGAGAACACCGATCCTTTACCGGGTTCGCTTTCAACGGTGATCTCGCCTCCCATCAGGTGGACCAGCTGCTCAGAGATGGCAAGGCCGAGTCCTGTGCCGCCGTATTTCCGGGTGGTCGAGGAGTCTACCTGGGAGAAGGCTTTGAAAAGCCGTTCCTTTTTGTCTGCCGGGATGCCGATGCCCGTATCACGGACCTGGAACTGCAGCTGTAGATTTCCGTCCTTGTCGACTTCGAGTGTTTTTACCCCGATAAAGATCTCGCCTTCTTCCGTAAACTTCATGGCGTTGCCGACCAGGTTGGTCAGGATCTGGCGAAGGCGGAGGTCGTCGCCGCGGATATGCGAGGGGACGTTTCTTTCGACCTGGTAGAGAAGTTCTATTCCCGTTCGGGCGGCGCGGGCGCCGAAAATATCGAGGATATTCTCGATGCTGCTTTGTAGTTCGAAGTCTTCTTCTTCGAGCTCCATGCTTCCCGATTCTATTTTGGAGAAGTCAAGGATATCGTTGATGACGCCAAGGAGCGTTTCGCCGCAGAGGGTGATGGTTTCGGCGTAAGCTCTTTGCTGGGCGTCAAGTTTTGTTTCGGTCAGCAGCGAGGACATCCCGATTACGCCATTCATCGGCGTCCGGATCTCATGGCTCATGGTAGCCAGGAAGATGCTTTTGGCGCGGTTGGCCTGTTCGGCTTCGTGGCGGGCTTGTATGGCTTCGTCCCGCGCCTTTTCTGCGTTGCGCCAGGCAGTCTCGAGCTCGTCCTCATTCCGCCGGCGTTCCTGCAGGATGCTGGCTTCACGCTGCAGGGCCGCCATCCGGACCGTTTGTGCGATCTGGATCTCGCCGTATTTTTTCAACTGGTAGGCCCAGAGACCGCAGATAAATTCGATGACGCCGGTCAGCAGCACGTGGATGGCAAAGGTGTGTGTGCTGAGGTAGTCGATCTGGGTGAAATAGACGGACGTGTTGCCCGTGTATTGTAAATAATTAAAGATAAAGTGATGGAGCACGATAAAGATCAGCAGCGGTATCTGCAGCTTCCAGTTCTGGTAGGTGATCAGGATCGTGGCGCCGATGAAGGCAAAGAAGTGCATTTCAAAGAGGCCGTGCATCTGGAAGATGAACTGCGCCATGAAGATGCCTATGACGACGCTCAGTACATATTGGTAAAGATCCGAACGGGGTAAGAGCAGCTTTACCGAGTAATAAGCGATCAGTGAGAGGCCGCCTACGCCAATGGCGATATTCCAGGTGTCATAGTAGCCTGCGAGAAGCAGACCGACAACAAAGAAACCCGGAAGAAAGTAATTCATGAGGGTGTCACTACGGCGTTTGACTTCCCCCCGGAAGTATTTCAAATCAGAAGATGCTATGGTAGTCGATAGTTCCTTCATTGTCTACAGGATGGTAATGAACAGCCATACGCTTTTAGAGCCAGCGGGCTGAATGCTTGAGAATAATTGTGGTGCAGGAGACTATCGAGGGCTTGTTGAGCGAAACTGGTCTTTTCGTCGCTGCAGTAGCGGCTGCGGTTATAATTTCCGCGGTAAAATAATTTTTGGCCTGGGTCTATGATGACGGCCTGTGGGGTAGAGTATACACCGCAGGCGGCGGCTATAGCAGAATCCGAATAGACCGGGACAGGGGCCGGCAGATCGAATTTGTCCTGTATCTGTTTAGCGGTAAATTTTTGCGGCCCCATCACAACGATCGCAAAGTCTACCTGTTGTCCATATCGTTGGATAAGATTTCTGACTTGCGGCATATTGAACCGGGAGCAGGGACATTCCGGGTTAAAGAAGTGGAGGAAGAGCGGTTTATCGGCGCCAGCCGCCGGTTGGGCGGATACAGGGAACGACACCGGTGAACCGAGGTTTACCGCGTGGTAGTTGACAGGTATGGGGGTCGGGAGGCCATATTTCCATTCGTTATGCCAGAAGAATGCACCGATTCCACCTGCCAGGAGACATAACCAAGCTACTACAAGCGCTTTTCGCATATTAGGATATAAGATCATTATTATAGGATAAGATCATGCAAATAAACGTACGAAATACTATATTATTAAGTGTATTTCCTTATATTTTTTCGAAAAAACTGGATAAAAGGCCGCTATAAAAAAAATGAGTAGACTAGTCTGTCTACTGTCGCTTACCTTTACCCCATGAAAGAAACAGGTGTCAAGGACAGGATCCTGGATACTGCATCCAGGCTGTTTTACGAGCAGGGATATCACGTCACCGGGATTAATCAAATCATTGAGGAGGCGGATATTGCGCGGGCTTCTCTGTATCATCACTTTATATCCAAGACGGAGTTGTTGCTGGCTTATCTGGACAGGTCACACGAGGCTTGGTTTCGGGAATTGGAGGACTTTATGCGTCCCGTAGAAGGGGCGAGGGAAAGGGTATTGGCCTTGTTTGATCATCGGATAATGCGGCAGAGCCGGCCAAACTGGAAGGGATGCAATTTCAATAAGATAGCGGCTGAAAACAGCGGCGATGAGCAGGTCCTGGAGCGGGTCAAACGGCATAAGGGCCGGTTTAGGACCTATATCCGCACTTTGGTTAGCGAGGCTCCGCACAAGCGGGTTCTGGATGATGAACAGTTGGCCGATATGATCTTTTTGCTGCTGGAGGGGGCCACGGTTGCGGGGGCTATGTTCCGCAGTTATGAAGAGACGGAAAAGGCTAAGAAAATAGTTGAATCTTTTTTATAAGTATATTTTTTCCCGGGAGTTTAAGCACGAGTTATGAAATTGATCCTCTTCGCATTACGTAAGCCAATCACTATTTTGGTTTTGGTGGCCGCGTTATTCATTTTTGGCCTTGGCGCCCTACGGTCTATCCGTGTAGATATTTTTCCTAAGCTGGATATGCCTGTTTTGTATATAGCTCACCCGTTTGGGGGGTATACCCCCGTCCAGATGGAGACCCTTTTCGCCAAGCAGTACATTAACGTGCTGCTATATGTAAATGGCATTAAAAGCATCGAAACGAAGAATGTACAGGGGTTAACTCTAATTAAATTGAACTTCTATCCCGGTACGAATATGGCGCAAGCGGCGGCTGAGGTGAGTGCGGTGAGTAATCGGGCGCAGGTATTATTTCCGCCGGGATCGAATCCGCCCTTCATCATCCGTTTTGACGCGTCGACCTTGCCGGTCGGGCAGCTCGTTTTGAGTAGTGACAAGCGGAGTAACAATGAGCTGGCGGATCTGGCGAACCTGTATGTACGGTCTTATTTTACGTCGATCCCGGGTTTGTTGTCGGCGCCGCCTTTTGGCGGTAATATCCGGACGGTGGTGATCAAAGTCGATCCTGAGCTGCTGAGGATCCATGGGTTGACGGCAGACCAGATCGTCCAGTCGATAGATGCCGGTAACCAGATGGCACCGTCGGGGAATGTTCGGATTGGGGACAATAATTATATTACCCCGGTGAACACCACGATAAAGGAAGTAAAGGATTTCGGGAATATCCCCATTTTCAAGGGCGGGGTACAGAACCTATATATAAAGGACGTGGCGTCGGTGGAGGATGCGGCGGACATCACGGCCGGGTATGGCCTGGTCAACGGGAAGCGGTCGGTTTATCTGAGTATTGCCAAGAACGCGGATGCATCAACCTGGGAGGTCGTACAAAAGTTAAAGGCGGCTATTCCCGTGATGCAGGCGCAGCTGCCGGAGGATGTCCACCTGACCTATGCCTTTGACCAGTCGGTCTATGTGATCAATTCGGTGAAGAGCCTGATCTCCGAGGGAGCTATCGGGGCCTTATTGACGGGACTGATGGTGTTGCTGTTTCTTGGCGATGCTCGTGGGGCGTTGATCGTGATCATGACGATCCCGACTTCGATCATATCGGGAGTCTTGTTTTTGAATCTTTTTGGGCAGACCATCAATATCATGACGCTTAGCGGTCTGGCTTTGGCTATCGGTATCCTGGTAGATGAGAGTACGGTAACGATAGAAAATATCCACCAGCACCTGGATATGGGCAAGCCCAAACGACTGGCGATCTGGGATGCGTGTAAGGAGATAGCGTTTCCGAAACTTCTTATCCTGTTGTGTATCCTGGCGGTATTTGCGCCAGCCTTTACAATGGGCGGTATTCCCGGTTCCCTGTTCTTGCCTTTGTCGCTGGCGATTGGATTTAGTATGATCGTTTCCTACTTTCTGGCGCAGACCTTTGTGCCGGTCATGGCTAACTGGATCATGAAGGCGCATAAACCTGCTGCTTTTGTCCATGCTGCTGTCAATCCTGCCGATGAAAGTGCGGAGGAGAAAAAGTTAATGCTGGAGCAGCCGCATGGGAAGGGAGGAAAGCTGAGCCGGTTTGACAAGATCAGAAACCGTTTCCTACGCTTTATGGACAGGATAATGCCTTATCGTAAACCGATCGTCGTGGCCTATCTGCTTTTGACGACGGGGGCTGCCGTCCTGCTGTTGGGGCATATCGGGAAGGATGTGCTGCCGAAGGTAAACGGCGGACAGTTCCAGGTGCGGCTGCGGGCGCCGGAGGGCACCCGTATCGAGCGGACCGAGGAAAAGACCTTGAAGGCGCTGGCGATCATCAAGGATATTGTTGGAGAAAAGAATGTCGCGATCACTTCTGCCTATGTGGGTACGCACCCCTCTTTGTTTTCCGTGAATCCGATTTATCTGTGGATGGCGGGGCCGCAGGAGGCCGTTTTACAGGTGGCGTTGGAGGAGGATTATAAAGTGAACCTCGATCAGCTGAAGGAAAAGATCCGGGGACGTGTTGCCGATCAGATGCCTGACGTCAAGTTATCGTTTGAGCCGATCGAGCTGACGGATAAGATCCTGAGTCAGGGCTCGCCGACGCCGGTAGAGGTTCGGTTCTCCGGAAGGAACAAGAAGAACAATGAGGTATATGCGATGAAGCTGATCGAAAAGCTGAAGCAGATATCTTATCTGCGCGATGTGCAGCTGGGGCAGTCGACAAAATATCCCGCAATCAATATAAATGTGGATAGGACGAGGGCCGCCCAGGTAGGGGTAGATATCAATGATGTGGCGAGGTCGGTTACGGCGTCGACTTCTTCTTCGAGGTATACCGATAAGAATATCTGGATCGATGAAAAGCTGGGCAACAGTTATAATGTGCAGGTGGAAGTGCCGGAGAACAAGATGACCAGTGTGGGTGATATCGGTGAGATCCCCTTATTAAAGAATGCGGCGCGGCCGGTATTGAGTGATGTTGCATCGATTTTGCCGGATACCACGTATGGAGAAAGCGATAATCTTGGAGCGATACCGGTCTTGTCGGTAACGGCGAATCTGAACAATAAAGATCTGGGCGCGGCGAAGGTAGAAGTGGAAAAAGCAATCGCGTCGCTGGGGCCTCTGCCTCGTGGATTGACGGTACAGCCGATCGGTATGAGTCAGACCCTGACGGATACGTTGGACAGTCTGCAGAACGGTCTGCTGGTGGCGATCGTGGTGATCTTCTTGATGCTGGCGGCAAACTTCCAGTCTTTCAAGGTCTCGACTATCGTTTTGGCCACGGTGCCGGCGGTGGTATTGGGTTCGCTGGCGCTTTTGATGGCGGCAGGCTCGACTTTGAATCTGCAGTCTTATATGGGGATCATCATGTCGGTTGGGGTGTCCATCTCGAATGCGGTGTTGTTGATCACCAATGCCGAGCAGTTACGAAAGCACAATGGGAATGCGGTTGAGTCGGCGAGAGAGGCGGCGGCGCTTCGGCTTCGTCCGATCATGATGACCGCTTTGGCGATGGTGGTGGGGATGATCCCGATGGCGAGCGGGTTGGGTGAGGCTGGCGATCAGTCATCACCGCTGGGAAGGGCGGTTATCGGGGGGCTGGTTGCTTCGACGTTTGCGGCGCTGTTCATATTACCACTGGTCTTTGCGTGGGGACAGGGCAAGGCTTCGACGAAGTCGGTGTCGTTGGAACCGGAAGATGCGGAGAGTATGGCTTATTTAGAGGCAGCGGGGATAAAGGGTTGGGAGTAAGTTTTTTGAAGGGCGGCTCAGTTTGAGCCGCCCTTTTTCATTTTAAGCCGCGCGACGACCAGGTCGCCGATCTCTGTTCCCATCCTATGGCTTAAGTCGGTGGAATATTTATAGTGGATGCCGCCATAGAAACGGGAGTGTTGCGTCTCTGTGGCTGCTTCGCGGAAAGAGGTAAAGGATCGGCTTTTTATACCGAATTCCATTTCGGTGGTATCCTTATAGTGCAGGTTATCTCCAAAGACGCTGGTAAGCGCTTCGGCTGCGGAGGCTGAAATGGTGCAGTGGCCGCAGGTATACTCCGGGAAAGGCGGCGTTTGCAGGTGGGGGCGCCAGTTGGGATCAAAATACTTATTGATGGCTGTTTCCGGGCGCATCGTAGCGTAGGCGTATTTGATATTCCAGCACTGGATAAACGCGTCGAACATCGCAATAGATGTCTTAGCATAGGCCATAACGGTAGTATTAAAGTCGGAATGCGTGGTTTTCGCCGCGATTCCGACAATACCCATCCAGTGACCGGAGGGAGAAAACTTCTTTGTAGCAAACATCAGGTGACCCGAAACATTTATCTTGAATGGATTGTCATCCCAGAAGTCTGCGATCCAGGCCTCTTCCTCTGTCAGGCTGTCTACTTTGTTCTGGATCAGTTTGACTTCCTTATAGTAAGGGCTATTTTTATCTTCTACATCGAATTTATAAGGCGGAGGCGGCATAAACTGGCGAACGCTGTCCATAACCAGGTAGCGTATCTCGCTCCAGTGCGGTTCCATTGCCGGTGCATAGGCGGGTGGGGTCGGCTGCCATCTTCCGATAGAATCTTTTACCATGTACTCCGGCGCTCCTCTTGTTTCGAGGTAGCGGTCTTCTTTGCTCCAGGCCATGATGGCGGCGCCTACGGTATCGGCGTAGGCGATAGAAGCGTTCAGCATATCGGTGGACATGCCATGGTTGCTTGCCAGTGCTTTTATACTGTCGACATATTTTTTCATACTTCCTTCTGGAAAGGTGACGGCTTCACCCAATTTGCAATAGGCGAGAACGGCGGCCAGTCCATAATTGATAGGAGCGCCTGCTGCAGGACGTGGGATAGGCTTCAATCCGCGTACCTGCCCTGCCAGCGAGTTATAGTGTGTGCTGTCACCCGCCGCGATGACCTCATAGCCGGCGATGGCTGCATACAGGTAGTTCCGGGAGGCAACGATGGGGCCGAAGTTATTGCCCATCACAACAGTATTCAGCTGGTGTACGGTCTGGCAGTACATATTAGGGTCTTTAAAGATCGTGTCGTAGTCGGCTTTATGGCAGGAAGAGAACAGGATTGCCACGGCGGCAAAAGATAACAATTGTTTCATGTATATAATGGGTTAGTTTGGTCCGTAGAATAGTGATGGCCTGCGTTTTGCGGGTCTAAAGAAGATGACGAAAACCATAAAAAAAACAACAGAAATATGACGGCAATCATGTTTACCAAATACAAGTTAGGTAACTTTAGTTAAATTAATATGGCTAATACGAAGAAAAATATTCTGGCGGTTAACGGGGGATCTTCCAGTATCAAGTTTGCTTTGTACAGTATGGAGGGGAGCCCGGTTAAACGCCTGTCGGGGAAGATCGACCGGATCGGTCTGCCGGGAGCGAAGCTAACGTTTAAGAGCAACCGAAAAGATAGTATTACGCATGGTGCTGCCTCGGGGGTCGCGCATGGCGGGGATTCGAAGGCTGCTGAAGGCGAGGTCGAGGTTAAGGCGGCAGACATTGCTGCAGCGGCGGCTTTCCTGCTGGACTGGCTGAAAGAAAGGGAGGGAGAGGATACATTGGCGGCGGTAGGTCATCGGGTGGTGCATGGCATGCAGCATCGGGAATCCTCGATCGTCGACCCGGCTTTGCTGGAAGACCTGCAGCGGATAAGCGTGTATGACCCGGATCATCTTCCCGGGGAGATCGCGCTGATCAAGCTGTTTGCCCAAAGGGCTTCTCATTTGCCACAGGTCGTTTGTTTTGATACGGCCTTTCATGCGTCCTTACCGCGGTTAGCGCGACTGCTGCCTATACCTCGCCGGTTTGACGCCGCGGGTATACAACGGTATGGGTTTCATGGCCTATCCTATACCTATGTGCTGGAAGAGCTGACGCATGTAGCCGGCCCTTTGGTTGCCAGCGGCCTGGTGGTCATGGCGCATCTGGGGAATGGAGCGAGCCTGGTAGCGGTAAAGGACGGTCAGCCGCTGGACACGACCATGGGGTTTACCCCTACGGGCGGCGTCATGATGGGAACGAGACCAGGCGATCTCGATCCTGGTGTGATCGGGTATATGCTGCAAAAGGAAAAAATGACGGCGGCACAGCTGGATCATTTGGTGAATCACGAAGCGGGTTTGCTGGGCGTATCGGAAACCAGTTCGGATATGCAGGATCTGTTAGGGCGGGAGAGCACTGATATCAGGGCAGCGGAGGCGGTAGCGTTGTTTTGTTACCAGGTCCGGAAAACGATCGGCGCATATTCTGCCGTGTTAGGCGGCCTCGACGCCCTTGTCTTTACCGGTGGGATAGGAGAGAAATCATCGGTGATCCGGTCGCGTATCTGCGCAGGTTTGGAATATCTCGGGATTGAGATTGATCAGCGGCCCAATGAAGCAAATGAAAAGAAGATCGGTGTTGCCGGAGGCCGCGTGGGGATTTATGTGATCCCAACGGATGAGGAGTGGGTCATTGCCCGTAGTGTTTATCGTTTATTGAAAAATACGCCTATTCAAATTAATAAATAAAGCTTTTATGACAGTTGCAACGAGGAAGCAGCAGACAAGCACAGGACCATTATCCGCCGATCTGCTTTTCAAAATGGACGCCTACTGGCGTGCTGCCAATTATCTTTCTGTCGGACAAATGTATCTCAAGGACAACCCATTGCTTCGGAAGCCCCTGGCGCCCGACCATATCAAACGCCTGCTGCTCGGGCATTGGGGGACTTCGCCAGGTCAGAATTTTATCTATGTCCATCTCAACAGGATCATCAAAGAGTATGATCTGAACATGATCTATGTAGCAGGCCCTGGACATGGAGGTCCCGCGTTGGTTGGCAATACCTATCTGGAGGGGACCTACTCTGAGATCTATCCTGCAATTACGAAGGATGAGGAAGGTCTGCAGCGATTGTTTAAGCAGTTCTCTTTCCCGGGGGGTATTCCAAGTCATGTTTCACCGGAATGTCCCGGTTCTATCCATGAAGGCGGTGAGTTGGGTTATTCATTGAGCCATGCTTTCGGGGCGGCCTTCGACAATCCCGATTTGATGGTAGCCTGTGTGATCGGCGACGGCGAAGCGGAGACAGGGCCATTGGCAACCGCCTGGCATTCGAATAAATTCCTCAATCCCGTCACAGACGGCACCGTGCTGCCTATCCTTCATCTCAACGGTTATAAGATCGCCAACCCAACTATCTTGGCGCGTATCTCCCCCGAGGAACTGGAACAGCTGATGCTTGGCTATGGCTGGAAGCCTTATTTTGTAGAAGGAGACGATCCGCAAAAGATGCATCAGCAGATGGCGGAGACATTGGATAGAATTATCGGCGACATCCGTTCGATCCGCGAAGCTGCGGTCAACGGAAACTCGGAAAGACCAAGATGGCCGATGCTGATATTAAGAAGTCCGAAAGGATGGACGGGCCCCAAACTCGTAGACGGACTGCCGGTAGAAGGCTCCTTCCGCGCACACCAGGTTCCACTGGCCGATCCGGCACAGAACCCTGAACACCTGAAACAGCTGGAAGCCTGGATGCGCAGCTATCGCCCGGAAGAACTGTTTGATGAAAAGGGCGCGCTACGGCCGGACTTAGCTGAATTGGCGCCTGTTGGCGAACGACGGATGGGAGCTAATCCTAACGCGAATGGAGGGTTGGTATTGAAAGAGTTGCGGATGCCTGACTTCCGGGAGTTTGCTCTTGAACTGAGTGGTCCGGGAAAGGAAAAAGCTTCGGATACAACGATCGTTGGAAAGTTTTTATCTGCGGTAATCAGGCAGAACCAGGAGCAGCGCAATTTCCGGATCTTCGGACCGGATGAAACGCTGTCGAATAAACTGGACGCTGTTTTCAAAGAAACAAACCGGCAATGGGAAGCCGAAGAGCTGGATACCGACCAATATCTTGCCCGCGATGGCCGGGTGATGTAAGTGTTGAGTGAACACCAATGCGAAGGCTGGCTGGAAGGATATTTGCTTACCGGGCGTCATGGACTGCTGAACAGCTACGAAGCATTTGTACATATCATCGATTCGATGTTCAACCAGCACGCGAAGTGGTTGAAGGTTACTTCAGGATTAGCATGGCGACGCCGGATCGCTTCGCTGAATTACCTGCTGGCATCGCACGTATGGCGGCAGGATCACAATGGATTTACGCACCAGGATCCGGGATTTATCGATCATGTTGTCAATAAAAAAGCCGAGATCGTTCGGGTTTATCTTCCGCCGGACGCGAACTGTCTGCTTTCTACGATGGATCACTGTCTCCGGTCAAAGCATTACGTGAATGTTATCGTTGCCGGGAAGCATCCCGCTCCACAGTGGCTGACGATGGAGCAGGCGATCTTACATTGTACAAAGGGCCTGGGTATCTGGGAATGGGCCAGCTCCGACAAGGACAGTGAACCCGATGTCGTGATGGCGGCGGCGGGGGATGTGCCTACACTGGAGATCCTGGCGGCGATATCTATCCTCCGCGAAAAAGTTCCCGGTCTGAAGATCCGGATGATCAACATCGTCGACCTGATGAAGCTGCAGCCGCAGAGCGAGCATCCGCATGGTTTGAGCGATGCGGATTTCGATATGTTGTTTACGAAGACAAAGCCGGTCATCTTTGCGTATCACGGCTATCCTTGGTTGATCCATCGGCTCACTTACCGCAGGACGAATCATAAGAACCTGCATGTTCGCGGATATAAAGAAGAAGGAACGATCACGACTCCTTTTGATATGACGGTGCTGAATGAGATGGACAGGTTTCACCTGGTGATGGATGTCATCGACCGCCTTCCCCAGTTGCAGGAGAAGAATGCGTATCTCAAGCAGGAGATGCAGGATGCGTTGATCAGGCATAGGGCGTATATCGATAGCGAGGGGATGGATATGCCGGAGGTGTTGAATTGGATGTGGGAGTAAATTAGCTAAACATTTATATAACCCCCGA
>JAATGQ010000106.1 GCA_015654595.1 Chitinophagales bacterium
CTATCGCGCCAGCTATTGCCTTGTTCATTATAAGCCTCGTCCCATTGTCTGATTTTGTCCGGACGTATCCCGAAATGCACCCATCTTGTCACAATGCGTATCGCATTCGTGTCGGTGAGCGTAGAATCTTCGTAATATACTCTGTCCTGGTTTAGCGCCACGATAGCCGCGGAATCTTCCTCGATGAGCTTGTGGTCCGTCGCAGTGTCTAATGTATTATGTAATGAATCTGTAAAATGCCGGATAGCCTGATTCACCACGTCTCCGGGGAAATATCCAACCTCGTGGAATACGGAGCCGGCATCCTTGCTTTTGTGAAGGGATAACAGGAATAAGGCGACGATAATCCCAGCTAAGCCGCATCCGGAGATGATCGTTATCTGATAGTTAGGTTTAAACTTTGACATTACAGTAAATTACTACAATTTTTTTGTCTGGTGTTGCAACTGTGGCGAGGCATAAAATTCGCATAATGCATCTCTGCACATCATGTCAAATTCACCAACAATTAAACACAATGGATCAGAACGATAAGATAACCCGGCGGCAGGCTGTCGCGGGGTTGGGCGCTACTATTGCAGCGGTTACGGTTTCGCCGGCTCTTGCGATGGGTGGGACCGGAACGACCGCGAGAGGGCCGGTCAAGCTGGACGACCCCACCACAAAATACCCAAAGCCTCCTTTTAAATATCAGCCGCAGCCCTGGCCAGGCCTGCAAAGTCAAATGGTCCCCAGACCCGACTGCGGGGAAACCAGCTACAAGGGATCGGGGCGTCTCATGGGCAGAAAGGCGCTTATCACCGGCGGTGATTCTGGGATGGGACGGGCTGCGGCGATCGCCTATGCCCGGGAAGGCGCAGACGTTGCCATAAATTATTACCCCACAGAGGAACCCGACGCCAAGGAGGTCATTGCGCTGATCAGGGCGGAGGGCCGGAAAGGGATTGCCATACCCGGCGACCTGCGGGATGAAGCCTTTTGCAAACAGCTGGTGCAAAGGGCCGTTACGGAATTAGGCGGGCTGGATATTGTCGTATCCAATGCCGGCAGGCAGCAGGCGGCTTCTTCCATTTTGGATATAACGACGGAGGAGTTCGATGCGATTATGAAGACGAATATCTATGCGCCGTTTTGGATCATACGGGAAGCCCTGCCACACTTACCGCCGGGTTCGGCGATTATCGGTACGACCTCCGAGCAGGCGTATGACCCCGATCCCTGGCTTTATGCCTATGCTCAGACAAAGGCTGCTACGATGAACTATGTAAAGTCGCTGGCCAAGCAGCTGGGGCCGAAGGGCATACGGGTGAATGGGGTAGCCCCCGGGCCCGTTTGGACAGCGTTGCAGGTGAGCGGCGGCACCACGCCTGATAAGCAGCAGACGTTTGGCAGCTGGACGGTGCTTGGACGGCCGGGTATGCCGGTGGAACTTGCTTCCATCTACGTGCAGCTGGCGGCAACCGATGCCAGCTTTGCGACGGGCCAGGTATACGGATCTTCGGGCGGAGTAGGACAACCATAATTTAAAACATGATCATGAGAACGATATTTGCATTGGCCGCGGCTGCCCTGTGTTTTGGGTATAGCAATCTACAGGCGCAGGACAAAAGTAATGATACTACGGCGAGGTATTTTCTTATACAGGTGAGCATCGCTAACTTACAGGAAATAGCGCAGGGCCAGCTGGCTGTACAGCAGGCGGGCAGCCCCGAGGTCAAAGCTTTTGGCCAGAGAATGATCGACGATCATGGCAAGGCGGAGGCTCAGCTGACGAAGCTGGCTCAGACAACGGGCATACAGCTGCCACACGAGGCTACAG
This sequence comes from Chitinophagales bacterium, assembly GCA_015654595.1. Classification (GTDB taxonomy): domain Bacteria; phylum Bacteroidota; class Bacteroidia; order Chitinophagales; family Chitinophagaceae; genus Puia. Next base: position 1,820 of record JAATGQ010000106.1, read on the forward strand.
ATCCTCCCGTGGATAATCCAATGTTGAAGAAATTGAATGGAAAGGAATTTGATAAAATGTATGTGCATATGATGGCGCCAGGTCACGGAGAAACTGTCCAGCTATTCCAGAAGTATATAGCCATGGGGAAAAATCCTGCGGTTGTGGCTTTCGCGCAACAAACGCTGCCTGTGCTGAAGGAGCACCTGGCGGCTATCAATGCGATCGAGGAGAAAATGAACAAGTAAGCCGCCGGATAATCCCGACTGCTGTTTATAATAGGTAACGTATTTGCGCCGAAGTCCGAAGTTGTCATAGGGGGACTGTCTGCCATCCAGATGAGCCTTTTCTGGAGAGACCCGGCCAATCATATTCCCTTTAAAGGATTTGCCCAGTTCTATATCGGGCCGGGCAGGACGTCGGTGGAACATACCGCCCGGTTATCGGGAGAACGTCGGCAGCCGTGGGCGCCGTGGCCCTCGATTTTACGGAAAACGATACCGAGGGACGTCCTGTCTCGCTGTCCTCCTACAGGGGTAAATATGTGCTGGTAAACTTCTGGGAGAGCTGGTGTCACCCCTGCCGGGCGGAGAACCGGTGGCTGCGACCACGCCTATAAAAAATACAAGGAGAAAGGGTTCGAGGTGCTAGGCGTATCGGTCGATGGCGGCCCGCTTGGAGGGATTCACCGTGCTCAGCGTATCGCTGGACTTCGATGGTCAAAAGGCTGCCTGGCTAAAAGCCATCCAACAGGACCAGCTGCCCTGGACGCAGGTTTCCGATCTCAAAGGATGGAAGGATGATGCCGCCGTCAAATACGGTATCTCTTCTGTGCCCGCCAATTTTCTGCTGGATCCGCAAGGGAAGATCGTCGCCGTCAATTTGCGGGGCGAGGCGCTTCAGGCCAGGCTGGGACAGCTGTTGCAGTAGGTGGCGCCGCTTTCTTATCATCACCGTCTTTGCCGCCCGCAGCCTTCACTGCGGGCTTCCCGTTAGTAGGGCAAGCTGGACGATTATCGAAGCCCCCGGAGGCTGGAGATCGAGGCTGCGGAAAGTAACATCACCATTGTGGTAAAAAGTTTAGTAAATTGTATTTGCCAAACTTAATTCTATTATGGGATTCCATGTTATCAACATAAAGGAAGACAAGACTATAGGCCATGAATATGTAGAATCGCTGGACAAACTTGCCTATGTTGTGGGGCTGACCGAAAACTCGATTATTTATGAAGGCGAGGCGCACTGGATACCTGTTGTTGCCGGAGACAGCCAACGGTATAAGCTGTTCACTTTCGATTGGTATAAGGCAGGAATGAAGGCGCAGGACGTTTTCCAACGGCAGGCGCGTGAGAACGGGTATATCCTGGAACCCATCAACCAGGACCAGAAAAGCTTTAAATCCTATACCGATGTTGTGTCGGAAGCAATTAAGCGGAGTGATTTTCTCATCCGTAACGCTGGTCATATCGAGGTCGATGTGAAATGCAGGAGTTTTCACCATGAGAATGGCGAGCGGTATATAAAATTTAAAGTCGAAGACTTTACTAAGCATATCAACATGAGTCTGCAGACTAATTCACCAGTAATTATTGCGGTGTATAAGAGGGTTGGAGATGCTCCAAGCGAAGACCATCTGTATATGTTTGAAATCGGAGACCTGCTCAAAGAAATAGATAAACTTGAGAAGGGATCGGACGATATTATCGGACGCTATTATAAAATTCCCCTGGGAAAAACCAGGAAAGGATTTAAATTGATTGAAAAGTACAAGAATAAGCCCCAGGCATAAAACTACATGCCTCAAAAGATGGTATGCTTATCCGTCGGCCTCGCCTGTTAATTTTGTCGTTGAGGTTGCCACAAAGCCGATGCCATGCAAAGACTATATGTAAATTCTTGCAGAAGTCATTTGAAGTCGAATTGATGCGCATCCCCGCTCTCATCAAGATCTGTGGAAACGGTTATTGCTTTCCATTGCTCGATTTCGTTCATGTCCGCTTTGAACTTTTTGCTGACAATTTCATAAGCATCGGGTCCCATTAGCAAATGTACCGGCGGGTGGGGGACTTCTGTAATTTGTATAATTGCTGCGGCAAGTTTTTCAGGATCCCCTTTTTGATGACCATTCATTTTTTTAAGGGCGTTCACCAATCTGTCGATATGGTAATCATCGATTATATTTTTGCTGACTAATTGGTCTCCTTTATCGAGGAAACTTGTTCTGAAAAAGCCGGGCGCTACCATTGTCACCTTGACATTAAACTCTTTTACTTCTTCAGCCAGTGATTCCGAAAGGCCACGAACAGCAAACTTCGCGGCAGCATAACTTGGAGAATTGCCATAACCTCTGTAGCCTGCTACGGATGAAATATTTATAATATGGCCGGAACGCTGTTGCCGCAAGTAGGGCATCGCCGCCCTGATCACGTTGACCGTGCCGAAAAGGTTGACATCGATGGCCTGGCGAAATTCCTGGTCAGATAAAGCTTCGACGCTGCCGTAAATGGAATAGCCAGCATTATTGACAATTACGTCCAGGCGCCCGAAATGCGCAATTGTCTTAGTCACGCCTTCCGCAACCTCCTCCGAGCGGGTAATGTTTACCGTTAAGGCTAATAAATTTTCCCGGCGCCCGGTGATCTTATCGGTGATGTCCGAGGCGTTCCGGGATGTTGCTGCTACCTTTTGGCCTTTGGCCAGTAAAAGTTTTACGAGTGCCAGGCCGATACCTTTGGATGCCCCAGTGACCAGCCAGATCTTTGGTTTTTCCATGCAATAAATTTGATGAAGTAATTTCCACAAAGTTACCGGGTGAATCCCAGCCTGGTTTATGAATTTCAAACCGATCGTTATGAATTTGCGATCGTTTGCCTGCGGAAAATGCCGGGGCTTTCACCAGTATGTTTCTTAAAGTAGATGGTGAAGTTTGCGCCATAGTCGAAGCCCAGGCAATAGCCGATCTCCGCAATATCCCAGTCACTATACAACAGCAGGGACCTGGCTTCCCTGATGATGCGGTCAGTGATATGCGCTGTGGTCGTTTTCCCCGTGGTTTGCTTTACAGCCCGGTTAAGGTAATTGGTATGCACGTTCAATTGCTTCGCGAAATCGCGGGGACTTTTAAATTGCAGGACGTGACCTGGTGAGGTGAGCGGAAACTGGCGTTCCAGCAATTCTAAAAACAAGTTGCTGATGCGAGCCGCTGAATTGACGGGTCGTACACCACTTTTAACAGGTTCGATCTTAAGACCTTCATGGATCAGTATTCGGACATAATTCCTTAACAAGTCGTATTTATTCTCGTAGCCTGTACCGAGTTCCCGGAGCATCTGTTCAAATGTGCTTTTCAAGAGAAGCAGCGATTCTACCCCGGGAAACAGTACGTGGTTGCCGCCAACGCCAAAGAGGGGGGATCGGCCGAGGCCGCCCAATGTCAAATCGCTGCTAAGGAAGTTCTCGGTAAAAAGACAGAAGTAGCCCTCCTCATTTTTCGCTATCGGTTCCCAGGAATAGGGTATCATGGGATTTGAAAAAGTTAATACAGGCCCGGTAATCTTGTAAGTCTGATCGGCATAGGCAAGGATGCCAGAACCATTGATCAGCAGAGAGATCTTATAAAAGTCACGCCGGTAATGCGGTAAGGGCGTCGTTTTTTCAAAGTCTTCGATGCGGTAAACGTTAAATTTTTCCGGTTCAGAGGAATTGTTCCCTGCAAAGCGGCGGTAGAACTCCCCCGCGGTTTCTTTTGATCTCATGGTTTGCTTATGAAAATCAAATATCGGTATTGTTGGTGATTTACCGGTATGTGTCACCGAATAGATGTCGTGTTTTCAAACTAGCATTCATATAGGCTCTAAGGATGGATAAATTAATCCATGTAGTCGCTATAATTGAACAGCAGCAAAGCAAGAAAGAAATGGAAAGAACAATATTGGGTTTTGATTTGATCATGGCACGGTTGCTATATTTATCATTAGCAAAAGATGCCTCACTTGGCTATAGCTATACACTTCTGGTGATTAAAATGGCTTTAACTATACACATTAATTCAATGCCTTAAACATATCGCCGATCGGCAATACAATAGACGATTAAATCGAATTTAGTTACTCGACGGTTTATTCTTTTCTAACCACTTAATAAAATCAATTTCCTCTCTTGGCATGAAAAACCCTTGGATACAGTTCGGGTTTCGGACACAGATCTGGATATGGCTTTTGGCGAACAACCCCGCCCCCTGGAAAGCTGGCCCCCCCTCTGTAAAAACGCCTCTGGCAGTATCGAAGATTTTATAATCACTGTATCCCTTCGTAATAATATCGCGCTGAACCTGATCAAAGATCTCAGAATGCATAAATTCTATAGCAGCGCAATCCAGATGTCTCATGATTTTGTCCTTATGAGGATCATGAGCCAGGTCCCTATTGGTCGGCAATTCCTTTCCCGATTTTCTGTATTTATCTTCCATAACAGCAAAAGACCGCGTTAAGAGTTGTATGTACTTACGGTCAAGGAAATCGCAACAATATCCCAGATAAAGAACAGCACCTATGACAGCGGGTTCCCGGATAGCACCGCGGTTCTTCTTTTCCTGAGCCCATTGAAGAGCTCTTTCGTAATTATTTTCCCAAAAGTACATACCGTGGCCAAGCCAATCAAAAGGCTTTTGGCTTATTTTAATTTCGTTGGGATTTTTAAGGAGAGCATCTCTTATTGCAGCTTCACATCCATGGAAGCCAATAATCAGATTGGGTTTGACATCGTACATGAATACTAATGATGCGTTCCGACGGCGAGATCTTCGTAGGGTTTAGTTAGGTTACCCGAGGAGTCGAGAATACCTGCGTGGACAAGAGAGCGAATAGCTTCTTCTTTAGAAACATCCTGACGAAGTTTCTGATCAAATAAATCCATTAAAAGGTTGAAATCCTTCTCACTCATTTCCTAAGATATTTAGACAAAGATAATAAATATGGTTAATTGTTAGGTATAAAAATTATACCTGGCATCTCACATTCCGAGAATGTAAAGAATTGAAAACCAGCTTTTTACTTGTTCAGGTATTTGGATAATGGGAGGTATCGTGGCGAGCCAGTCTTGCTTGTTTAGGTCCCTGACAATGTCAATAAAAATCATTTAATGCAGGAGGAGAAGAAGGCGACACCAATGGCAGAGGGATATAAGACTAGAGAGGTTCGAAAAATATTGGACTGCGAAAACACCCCAGTTTCCCCTCCCCGCGCCATCCCTGCATTCTACAATCGTACTTCTACGAAACCCTAATACGTAAACTACACACGCGTAAGTGTTCTCACTTAATTTCCCATAAACATACTATAGAAAAACTTCGCTGGCGGTTACAAAAGCTTGCATTTGGTGTACGTCTGTTGCATCTTTGATTCAGCAAATGCACGAGGCCAATATCCAGAAATGAAAAACCAAAATCCAACGTCCTAGGTAAAACTTAAAATCCAGTATCCGAAGAAGATCCGAGTAAGTGTAACACGCGCTAAATCCAGTACCTGATTGCAAAGCCCAACTGTCCTCAAGTCCAATATCCAATGTTCAAAATTCCGATCCGCCCTTAATTAAAGTCATTACTACAACCGCGCAGATACATAGAATCCATACCTGTGAAGTACAGTCCAAAATGCTAATGAAGACCACTGTGAACCTCTAGCGCGAAATTCTACAGTGAAATGCATTAACCCCTGCTGTTTATCGGCGGGGGTTGTTTTTTATAACAGCATCCGCTGCTAATTAGTACTCGCAGACATCCATTTAGTAACCAACCTGTATCGTCACCACCGTGCCTTCCCCCGGCCGGCTCTTGATATCCGCCGACCCGCCCGTCAGCCGGGCCCGGTTCAGAATATTATTCAGCCCCAATCCGGAATGCCCCGCCAGCGCACGGTCCACGTCAAACCCCTTCCCGTCATCCCGGATCCGAACCCGCAGGTTATCACTATACCAGGTGAACCCGATATTGACAAAGGAAGCCTCCGCATGCTTAAAGCAATTCTGTAAACATTCCTGTATGATCCGGAAAAGGATGAGCTGATTCTCTTCGCTTAGCTTCTTCTCCTCCCCATCGGTAGTGATAGAGATCTCAAGCGAAGCGGCTTTTGAAACACGCTGAGCCTCCTGTTCGACAGACAACAAGATACTCTGGCTTCGGATATGCCCCGTGTGCAGCCCTTTGGCGAGGCTCAGAAGATCCCGGAACGCCTTGGCCGCATTCTCTTTTGTCTCGCGAACCAGGTCCAAATCGAGGACGGAGCTTTCCTCGAGGGTGGAAAGCTGGATCTTCACCAGACTTAGCAGCTGGCCGACATTGTCGTGGATCTCTTCCGAAAGGTAGGTGAACGTCTGCTCCTGGATCTCCAGGCGAGCCTGCATCAATTGCTGATCAAAAACGGCCCGCATCTCTTTCTTTTCCCGGGCAGTCTGCCGGCGACGGTAATTATAATAAGCTAACATCACAAGAAACAAAACGCCAAAGAACAGCAACACCAGGATCACTGCAAGGATGGTTGTCGTTAATTGGTCCGTAGCTTCTGACATAGTAGAAAGGCGCCGGTGTAGCCCGTGTACAAAATCGCGTTGGCAGCCGGCAAAATCTGACGATAAAGCAATATATGCCGAATTTTGATATGATGGGCGGATATATATTTCACACTGCCCAGAACGATGATCGTCACCAGGCTAAAGATGAGGATCATACCGTTGATCCAGAAATAGGGATCCATCAAAAGGCCGCTTTCGTCGTCTTTCCGGACCGCAAGCCGGGTCAGCAGGAGACAGGAGAGTACGATATTCGCAATCTCCATGATCAGGGCAGAATAAGTGTTGAACTCGCTTATGCCCTGGATGAACAATAAATTGACGATAAAAAACACCTCGATCGCCCCGCCGGCAATAAACAGCCGGATCCGTTGCTTCCGGGAGCCATCCAGCATCCGACTGAAAAGCCAGAAGGTGAGGGGCAGGCTGAGGATCTGGTACATGTCATAGACAAAATAGTTGTCCGACCAGCCAAAGAAAGGGTAATTCACCCCAATCACCTCCGTCACATTGTCCAGGATAAGGATAGGGATCATGATCCCTATGCTAAAGAAATTCAGTCCTTTGCGACAGAGGACTGCACACAAAAGACTGAATAACTCAAAATATTGATACCAAAGAAATTGCATAATTTATGGGGCCAGACCTCCTATCTCATAGGCAGAATTAGGATTGCTGGTTTGCCCGGCAGCGATCGATTTTAAAGCCATCGTATCATGACGCTCCCGGGGAATGACAAATATAACTATCCGGCCGAGCATAGTGGCCGCTTCGGGATGATCTTTTACGAATTCGTTCGTAACGACCCCAAACGACATATGAATATCCAGGTTCGCCCCCTGCGCCGCCGAATCGTGCTTGTTGATCACTGAATCGATATAATGATTCAGATCGGAAGCCCGGAAGCTTTCATAGGCAGTTACGAAATAGGTTTTCTCGGGGCACTTCTTGACGGGTTGAGGAACGCTGTCCTTTGTGATGTTGTACTCGTTCATCACATTCAGGAAAGTGTCGAGACAGTTCTTTACCTCATCATAGTGGATCGGTTTGCCTTTACCCAGTACGGTCGAATCGAGGTCCGCGAAGGTAAGCGCTTTGGAAGAAGATGCAGTGTCTGCAGAAGGCGAGCTGCTTGAAGAGCCATTGCTGTTACAGCCCCAGATAAACAGGGCCGCAGCAAGAAATGCCAGGAAGCCTGACTTGATTGGTTGTTTCATACGAAATAGTATTTAGCGGTTTAAGTGAATAGGCCCGAAAGATAGGAATTCAACTTAATGTGAGATAGGTGGGAAACACTCTTTTTATATGCGTAGTTATACGCATAAGGCCCATTCACAGCGGCTATCGGCGTTTATACAACCAGGTAGGGTCGGCACAAAATTTTTCCCAGTCTGCTCTCAACCGACTCTGCAAGTCCTTAAGCTCCGCAGAAAGTGCCGCCTCGGGTTGCTTGCCTATCCATTTAAGCAGGTTGTAACAGGTGGTAGCCTGACCCGTTATGATGACATCGACCTTTAGCGTTTCCTCGCCCGGCCCAAACCAAAGCGTCGTCTCCATCATACGCGCTCTTTCCGCCATATCAACCAGGGCAGGAGAGGGGGCCGCTGGAGAACTGGGGGCCGCTGCAGCCTCTTCCAACGGGAATTTTATCCGGCTAAGATCGTATATCGCGTTCTGGATCACGATAGGCCTATGAGGCGAATCACCGGCGTAAAGGTCGTTGTAATACATGCGCCTGATCTGCTTGAGATAGACATCAGTAGACAGGATCAGCACCGATTTGATTCGGGCCAGCAACATTTGCTTTAGTGTACCCAGGTTCAGCAACAGAAAACTCGGACCATATTTCCTAAGCATAGTGCTCCAGCTATTCTGGGGCCGCCGATGTTTCGTGAACAGCCCTTTCAAAAGCGCTGGGAGACCCCAGAAAATCACTGGCAGCCAACATAGCGCCGAGATGGTTGCCAACACCCAGATATAACCGGGCCACCAGCTTGGAATAAGGATAAACAGCAGCGGCAGCACCAGCAGACCCGCCATCCAGAAGGCCAGCGGAAACCAGGCTGGCAACGCCCCCAATACTGACTTGCGTCGAAGGGGCAGGGTATAGCCATCCATAAAATTACTGGTGACATCACATGCCATAAAGAGCGTAAACGGCGGACGACCATCTTTTTCCCTCCTCTCTGCGGCCAGCTCAAAAGCGTCGATGGCTTGATTGTCGTCCACCCCGCCATCCATCAGCCCGATGTGAAGACCCTTATCAAAGTCCTTGTCCCTGAGCAGATCCAGCGCTTCTCCCCTCGTGTGGGCATTGGCTTTATATACTAAAGCCGTCAAAAGATCCTTTGAACTGAGTTCATCAGAAGTAAAATCCTGGGGAAAGATCACGGGCTCGAAACCAGAAGGGAAACATGAGGAACAAGCGAGTATATCGGATAACCGTAACAGTTCGGCTGTCCTGGGCGACTTGTCCGAGAAATAGATATAAGCGTTGCCGATCCGGCCATTGGACACACCCTCGAGGTCGGGATGCTGACTCTGAAACCGGAATGGCAGCCCATTCGTAAACTCCGTGGCATTGACGCAGATCTCTTCGATGTGCGGTGTCTTTGACCGATCGGAGAACAGCCCAAACGTCTCTCCCTCCAGGACCTTGTCCCAGGCAATGGCAAAAGCATTGATCAGGTTCTGGGACTTCTCCGGGCGCCCTTTCCAGGAATGTCCGCTATGCAGGATGCCAATCGCTTCCCCCAGTAACTTATCTCCCTCCAACACCGCAAGCAAAAAGTCATAGAACTCCCCGAATGTCCTCCCTTCGAAAATGTACTTACTGTAAACAAGGTTCGTGATACTCCCGCCCGACGTCGAAGAAATAAAGCTCACCTTGTTGAGTAGTGGTTCTCCTTTATAAATAACGGCGCGCAAGTACGATAAACATCCAAGAGAATAGCTTGCTGCGCGGAAGCCGCCGCCAGAGAAGGCTAGCGCGATATTGTCCATGCGATATGTTTTAAATTCGTTAACAATCCGTTTGGTTTCTATTGACAACAGCGTGAGGCAGTCTTGTGCTAATTTAAAGACATCATTAAACCTCCTAAAAGTTAACTTATGAAAAAGATCGGCTACCTCAGCGTAGCTGCGGCCCTCTTATGGCTGCTAGCGTTCGCATGCTCGAAACGATTCACCACAGATTCCACCAACACCCTCGCCCGAAACGTCACCCCTCTCGATGCTGCTCCTCCGCCAGCTACCTGGAAGGAACATTGGTTTGAACACAACCAGTTGCTGTACTTACGCTTCTACGACACCAGCGATGCTATTTACTTCGACAACGATGTCGACACTACCATCCATTGGCCAGAAGCCTATATGGGCCAGGTCTGGGACTACACGAAATCGATCTATGGCTCCTTTGGCAGCGACACAAAGCTATGGGCCATCTTCCATGCCGGCAAATACAGTGGCGGCCACCCTTCCACTTATTTCGACACGAGCCACGATCTGCGCAATGTGATCGACGTTGGATCGTCGGATCCGGAGGCCTGGACCGCCGGGACCGGCAATGACATCGACCTGGTCACCCATGAAGTCGGCCATATCGTGGAAGGCGCCTCCAAGTGCATCCACAACTCGCCTGCCTTTGCCATCTGGCATGACAGCAAGTGGATGGAGATCTACCAGTATGACGTCTATGCCGGGCTGGGCCGTTCGGCTGACGTCACCCGATGGTACAACCTAAAGGTACCGACGACGGATGACTTTCCAAGGGCGGGGACGCATTGGTTTAGAGATTGGTTTTATCCGCTGTACAACGGCTTCGGAAAGACCGCGACGCTCAACAAGTTCTTTAGCCTGCTGGCGCAGTACTTTCCGAAGCATACCGTTTCCAACGGCGTGTTCTCTTACCCCGAATATACCCGCAGTATGAACATGGGTGAGTTTGTTCACTTCTGGAGCGGGGCCGCGGGGGCGGATCTGAAGCAGCTGGCTCTACAGGCGTTTGGGAACCTGGATGAAAGCGGCAACGACTGGACCGTCCAGTTGACGCAGGCAAAGACCGACTTCCCGAATATCAAGTACACCGACTTTACAGCGCAGGGTACGCTATCCGTAAACGAAGAGAACAGCGGCGGCGCCTCGGCCACCGAAGGTTCTTTAAAGCTGATCGACAACAGCTATACCACCAAGTTCTTCCATGGCGGTTTTGTGTCGCCGCTGGAGGCTACGCTGCACTTTCCTTCGTCTCACGTCCTTGGCAGCTATACGATCACCTCGGGCAATGATGCGGCGGATCGCGATCCCAAGAACTGGCAGGTGTTGGGTTCTAACAATGGCTCGACCTGGTTTGTGCTGGATACCCGGACAAATCAGAGTTTTCCTTTGCGCAATCAGACCATCCAATATCGGATCTCCAACACTACGGCCTATACGTATTATAAGTTATCCGTCTCCGCTACCAATGGAAGTCCCGACTTTCAGGCCAGCGAGTGGAGGCTGACCGAATACTGATGAATATTGACTGATTACCTGGTAAGGCTCTGCAATTACGGCGGGCGTCCACCCTCTCGTGGGCGCCTTTTTTATTTACAATCTGCAGCGCAAGGTCTTTCCCGGCATTGAGCTGATTGCTCCTTATTATACTTGCAAAAGCCGCCTGGCAGGGATGCTCTGATATGTATTGTGTCGATTAAGTGCGCGTGGCATTGATGCAATGGTTTGCTTTTTCGCTGCAGTTTGTATATTTGAGTAGCGTAGATGCGTACACACGGGGCGGAACGGAGTGGAAGTTGTGATTGGCTTTCGATTTTATCGGTAACTTCGGTCCGAGATAACAAGGCGGCAATTATACGTTGTTCCTGCACCGTTGTGCTTTGCTTTCAATTTTATCGGTAACTTCGATCCGACACAACCGCCACGTCTTTTAAAAACTTCTCGACTGTGTTGTGATTTGCTTTCAATTTTATCGGTAACTTCGATCCGACACAACTTGATCTTGTTGGGCTGGCGGCGTCCATTTGTTGTGATTTGCTTTCAATTTTATCGGTAACTTCGATCCGACACAACAATTATTCAAC
>JAATGQ010000243.1 GCA_015654595.1 Chitinophagales bacterium
CCAGGCAAACCAAGACCGACCGCAGCAAAGACAACAAACACGGCCGAAGCCAGACCGCCCGCAGCACAGGCGACCAACACGGCCCAAAGCCAGACTGCCCGTAGCACAGGCGACAAACACGGCCCAAAGCCAGACCGCGCCAAAGGACAACAAATTTTAACGCCGCTAAAACCGGCATTTTTTAGACCTATAAACTTTGTAATTCAAAGTGCTTTTAACAAAAACACAACACAGCACCATGATACGCTCATCCTTCCTCCGCCCGCTGGCCACCAGCATCCTCGGTATCGCCCTCATGCTCCCCGCCAGCTTCTTCCTGCTGACCATGCTCACCCGCATCTTCTTTGGAGCAAAAGCGATGTACTATTATATCGCGCCGTCCTTCCTGCAGTCGCCCATGCATCTCTTTGCCTTCCACAAAGCGCAATGCATCATCGGCTCGCTGGTACTCGCCGTACTCTTCAATATCCTCACCATATTCCGCCTCGATATCCAGCGCGGAAGCCACGGCCCCGAAGTAAGCGTCACCTATAAAAAGCACTGGCTCAACACCGCCATCGCTATGCAAGGCATACTGTTGCTGCTGATCCTCATCGTCTATACCATTATTCAACATATTCGCTATTAACCGTAACCTAAACCCTAAACCTGCGGATTGATTCTAATCATGCCATGATCCGCCTCGTACCACAAATCCAAACCCGCGTCCGTCGGGGCTCGCGAGAGCCCCGGCGCGGCGCAAAAACAAACGCCGCATGCTGACGCGACCCAAATACTTCTGGCGTCCAATAAAGCCGGAAGGTTTGAATAAAATGCTTCCTTTGCAGGAAGCAATTCTATCCAAATTAAAAAAGACTGAGGCCGGAAAGCCAGGAAGCCCCCTTTCACCTTTTCCGGCAATAGCATAAACCAACCATATATGCAACCCGAAAAGTTTTCTATCCGCAGCAGAATAAAAAGCTTCGCCTTTGCCATCGACGGCATCCGGCGCTTCATCTACCGCGAACATAACGCGCGGATACATGCTGCCGCAACCATTGCCGTCATCATCGTGGCAAGAGTCGTTGGTGTAAGCTATATGGAAGCCGTTGCACTTACGATTGTCGTTGCAGCCGTTTGGGTTACTGAAATGCTAAACACCTGCGTGGAAAAACTTTGCGACCTCGTCACCCTCGAACGCCATCCGGAAATAAAATTTATAAAAGACCTTGCCGCAGGCGCAGTGCTCGTAGCAGCCATCGCCGCCGTCATAACAGGTCTGTTCATCTTCATACCTAAATTATTTTTATGAAAAGCATGACGCTTCATCTATACCGCACCTGCAGCCGCCTTTTTCTTCGCAGCGAATTCGACCGCCTCGTTGCTGCGAGTATGTTCTTTGGCTTCACTATGTCTATCCTGCGGGTGATTCACACAGGTTCGACCGCTTTTTTCTATATGACATGGAATCTCTTTCTTGGCTATATACCTTATTTGCTCTCTACCTGGCTTTCTGCCCGCGCCGCTGCTGTCAGCCTGGCAACCCCTGCCGGCGCAACTGCCAATAAACCACATCGATCCCCGCTCACCCTTTCCGTGGCATTTATCTGGTTGTTGTTCATACCCAATTCGTTCTACATGCTGACTGACCTCTTTCATCTGTCGGACAACTATCGCGATACGCGCGTCCCACAATGGTATGACCTGATCCTTATCCTCACTTTCGCGCTCAACGGCCTGCTGCTGGGTGTGCTTTCCGTCCGCCACATGGAAAAACTCTTCGTAACCAGGACCAGGGGCGCCGGCGGTTGGGGAGAACTCAGCCCGGGGACAAAGAGCGCCTTGTTTTTGGTTCCCATCATGTTCCTCAACGCACTCGGTGTTTATATCGGTCGCTATATGCGTTACAATAGCTGGAATATTATCACCCATCCCTTTCGCCTGATCATCGATATTGCCCGGATAATGATCCACCCGCTGCAAAACGCCCACGCCTGGGGGATGGTCGTCTGTTTTACGATATTGCTTACGCTGCTGTATAACTTAATGAAAAAGTTCAGCCAGGCGCTTATCTAACGGCGTCACGCAGCCGTAGCCGCGTCGCCGCACTCAAAAATTCATGGAACCCCGGTTCCCCGGCCCCCTTTTGCCCAAACTCAAACAAAAACCCCTGATAAATGGAAAATCCACTACTATCGCTCTGGAACAAAAATAAGATCTTCTTAAAGAGCTTCCTAATCGGAATCCTGATCCTCCTGTTACTGATCCCGACCAACTTTATCCAAAGCCTCGTCTCCGAAAGACAGCAACGTCGCCAGGAGGCCGTCGCCGAGATCAGCTCGCGCTGGTCAGGCCCCCAGGAGATCACGCCTCCAACGATCGGCATACCCTATACGGAAACCCTTCCATTCGGAGACAACAAGACTCGTGAAGAAAAGAAATGGGCCTACTTCCTTCCCGGGAAATTGAAGATCCAGTCGACGATCGTACCGGAAATAAGATACCGCGGCATCTACCAGGTCATCGTCTACACAACAGAGATAAAGATCAACGGGAGCTATGACAGCCTTGCGCTCAAAGAGCTGAACATCGATCCGGAAAAGGTCCACTGGAATGAAGCCACGCTCTTTTTCGATCTTAGCGATATGCACGGGTTAAAGGAAGACGTCTTCCTACACGTCGGCAACGCGCAGAGATCCGCAGACGTCGAACTAAGCCCTGCAAAAATTTCAACCGAACAGTTCAAGACCGCGCTTAGCGCAAACCTTCCCGCCGAGATCGCACAGAACAACACGGCACTTGCATTCTCTGCCACTATAAAATTAAAAGGCTCCGCCAGCCTCCAATTCATCCCCACGGGAAGGGAGACAAATGTCGAAGTCGCTTCCTCCTGGTCTAATCCCAGCTTCTCCGGCAGCGCACTTCCCGATGTCCGCACCGTAAAAGACAGCGGCTTCGATGCGACCTGGAAGGTGCTCTCGCTCAACAGGAAGTTTCCACAGCAATGGCGGGAAGGCACATACGATCTTCAGGCCTCGGCCTTTGGCGTCAACCTGCTGGTGCCCGTCGATGTCTATCAGCAGACGACCCGCAGCGTTAAATACGCGATCCTCGTGATCCTGCTGACCTTTACTGCCTTCTTCCTGATCGAATGGATCTATAGCCGCCCCATCCATTCCCTGCAATATGTCCTCGTGGGGTTTGCGCTCTGCATATTTTATACCCTGCTGCTTTCCTTCTCGGAATACCTCGGTTTTAACGCTGCCTACGGAATAGCTGCAGCCGCCACGATCGGATTGATCGCCTGGTATGTTGGCAGTATGTTAAGGTCTTCTAAAATGTCGCTCTTTATTGCATTCCTGCTCACTGTTCAATATGGGTTCGTATTTACGCTGATCCAGCTACAGGACTATGCTTTGTTAATGGGCAGCATCGGACTCTTTGTCACACTGGGTATCGTGATGTACTTCTCGCGAAAGATAAAGTGGGAATAAATTCCGCAGCGGCGTCGCATCGCTTCCACGTAAGAGACATCGCGGGACAAATTTGACAGCGGCGGCTTCGGTCTGGCACGGATTTTATATCGGGTAGCGTAGAATAAAATTTAAAGAAATGACGACGTTTGAATTAAGCCCCGTAACCGCTGCCGCCAATAATTCTAAATTACAAGAGTTCTTTGTAGATCAGTTAAAAGACATATACTGGGCAGAGCAGAAGCTGGTAAAGACGCTTCCAAAACTGGAGGATGCGGCACACTCCGCAGAATTAAAACAAGCCTTCAACAGCCATAAGTTCGAAACCCGTAATCATGTGTCAAGGTTGGAAAAGGTCTTCGATATGATCGGTGTACCCGCAGAGGCTAAAAAATGCCATGCGATTGCCGGTATAGTAGATGAGGGCGAAGAGATTATCGATGAGACAGAAGACAACACCGCGCAACGCGACGTTGGTCTCATCTTTGCCGGACAAAAAGCCGAACACTATGAGATCGCCACTTATGGCGGCCTGGTGCAACTGGCCCGAACCCTGGGGTATAACGACGCTGCAGAGATACTGGGGGTGACGCTGGCAGAAGAAAAGCGAGCCGATAGTCTGCTGACCCGCATTGCAGAAAATGGGATCAATGTGCAGGCTAAAGAAGAAGTGAACGAAGACTAATGTGTCGATTGGGCCGGCAAAGGATCTTTGCCGGCGAAAGGGGACGTCTAAAGACGCCCCCTTTTTTGTTTTATTTAACGTTTACTTATTTACCTTGGTCTGGCTAACCCAGACGTATGTTAAAAAACACCCTATTTCTCGTCCTGTTCAGCCCGCTGATTGCACTGGCGCAAACCCAAACCGACGACTTCGATCCTTATAGCATCTCCCCTACAAAGATCGACCTCCCGGAGATCAGCCTTAAACTGGACACCTTCCCATTCGGAAATATTATCGTCCTTGACAACCGGATAGAAAAAGGCTATTTCTTTGTCGGCGAGCCATTCCCCGATATGCCAACCTGGTATACACTCGGAAATTCAACCGCAGCCGCCATCCGGCAATATTGTGAAAAGGAGATCGGCACATCAAAAAAAGGAAACGAAACGCTGCTGCTGAATATAAAAAGTCTTCGGGTTCCCAATAGCATGACCATCCTCAACGGCAAAGGCGGATCGGTCATCCCTGTCCGTGCCCACGAAATGCTGAGCTTTTATGTCGAAGCCTGGCAAAAGATCGGGCAGGATAGCTGGATACCACTGACGAACATTCATACTTTTTCGGAAATGCAGGAGCCCGATTTTCCCGAAAAGACGATAGCCACGCTGTTGACCAAACTGCTGCATACGATCGCCAGCGGCATAGAAGACAAGGCAAACCCGCCCATCCTTCCCCTTTCGAAGATCGACCATCCGCATAGTGATGACTGGAGCAATCTGAACATCGTAAAAAAGCCAGTCAAAGCAACCGGCTATTTTCTCCATTTTACTGATTTTCAGAAGAACCGCCTGACCATACCCCAAGAGCAGCTGCAAGTGATCTACAATCCACAGGACAGCATCTATACGCTAAACGATGGTCCCTGGCAGGATAGCGTCAGCGGCTATATGCCCTGGGCCGTCGCCTTTCAAAGCAAGTTATATTATAATGTCGGCTGGAATAAATATGTGTTACTGGAACCCCGGAATAATACGTTTTATTTTTATCTCCCGCATAGCCTGCCCGACGCCTACACCATGCTTGGAAAAGCGATCATGCCGCCAAAAGATCCCGCCGAAGACGACTACGACCCGGGGGAGATCAATAACTTCGGCGACCTGACCGTTGCGATCATCGGATCCTGGATCCACAACGGTACAAAGCGTTCCCGCGAAAAAGAAAAGCTGCGACAACCCTATATTACCATTGCTCCTGGCAAAGATTATGGCTATCGCAGCTGCTATCTCGATCTCGATACTGGAGATATCGTCTACTAGAAGTCTACGCCCAGCGACACGTTCAACACGGGATGCTTTCCAAAGAAAGAGTTCATTTCCCAGCCCGCATCGAATCGCAGGAAGTAACCCAGCAGGGTACTCCGGGCGCCAAACCCATATCCACCGGCGAAGGGCCCGATACCACCGGCCTTTGTCGCTACAGAGAAGTTGGTATACTGCCCGTCGTCAAAGATCTGCTCGGGCCGTTTCCATACATTGTATTTGCCGTTCCATGCCGTTCCAAGGTCGACGAACTGAACCAGCATAAAGTTCCGCAGGAACGCGTTGTTGATCGGACGATTCAACAAGGTCGTAAAGACCGGCAGACGGAACTCACTGTTGATGACCACGTCGTTGTTGCCATTGGCGACGTTCTGCTTAAACCCACGGAGGTTGACGGCCAGCGACTGGAATGCATAGTTGGCATCCTGGTTAGGCTGCGGGCTGTTGTTGGCCTTGGGGAATAACCATCCGTCTGTTCCACCAAGGTAATAAACGATCTTATTGCTGCCCCAGGAGAAGTCGCCCGCTGCACGTACCGCCCAGATAAAGTTGCGGTAGATCGGCACGTAATTCCGGATGTCGAAACCGAAGTTGTAGGTATACTTGCCAGGACCGGCGCCCTTGCCGCTGTTGAGCTGCGTATTCCAGTCCATATAGAACTTGTAACGCAAACCGTTCCAGATATCGGTGGTCTTTAAGATAGAGTTGTCATAGACGTATTCCATGTGCACCAACCCATAGGTCTGCTTGTCCAGCGCTTTGGACACCAACGCAATGGAATCGTAAGGATAGTAGTCGAAATTGGGTCTGATCTGAACCTTGTCGGTCCTGTAGCCAAGCGACAAACGAAGACTGCGTACCTTGTCAAACGGGTATTTGATCACCGCCTGCCACAAATTGGTATACATTTTCGCGCTGTAAGGCTCTTCACTCGCTTCGCCCAGCGTTGCATCCCCCTGATAGGTGCCCACCTGCGTCTCCCGATAATAGATCAAAGAGTAGTCGAGATACTTCTTCAGATAGTCGACCCGTCCAAAGTATTCACTGCTTCCGTCAAAAAAGGAGCCGCTGCCAGGTGTAAAGGTCGGCTGCGTAGGATCCGAATTGATAGGGGTGGAGGAAGATCCGCTTCCGAAGAAAGGAAGACGCATCGCACCCGTAAAGCGGATGTCTTCGAAAAGATCGAAGATCGAAGCCTTCAGCATACCGCTAAAGGCATCCTGACCGCTGAGGTTTATCGGCAGCGAGCCGGTATAAGGCTGGTACTTGCTGATCAGTACGTCGTTATTAAAGCCCGCAGAGACGTTGTCTACGGAGAACTTGAGCTTGTAGTCAAACAGCTTGGCTGTTTTCAATACGGGCGGGTTCTGAGCCGCCGCCCTTTGCTGATCGCGGTTGGAGGGCTTATCAAAGAAAGGATTGAACGCGCTGACATTGCTGTTGTCTGGCTTCTGCGCAGAGTTGTTGACAGGCCTTGTAGCAGGCCGCGCCGAATCCTTCTTGTCCTTGTCGAACTCGCTTTCGAAGAAATCGCCTGTAGGCTGCTGAGCGGCCTTGCGGAGCGTTGTGTCCGGTCTTAGCTGAGCGGCAGGCCTGAGCACACCGGCATTATTGATCTGCGACTCGGCTACGGTCTTTTTCCGGTAATCGGTCATCCTGGCCACCAGGTTCCGCTTCTTCAACGCCGCCTCGTCGACCTTTAATTTATACAGCAGTTTTGTATCGCCATCGATACGAACCTCGCTCACCAGCCCTTTTTCCCCGGCGCTCTTTGTTTCTGTCAGGCCGCTGGCGTAGTTGGTGATGGGGAATATATAGGATGAGTCATTGGTGATCGCAAATACGTAAGAGGTGTCGGGCTGGGTCTTCTTGTAAGCCGCCAGCACCGAGTCCAGATCCTTTGGATCAGGGTTGTGCAACAGCTCGTCGCCCACCTTGTATACCGTATCCAAACCGGCCCGCTTTGTCGTAAAGAAACCGGCATAACGGTTGGCGATACCGTTCTCATCGCTGACAAACGTAAAGTGGTTCACGTTATACTGCGTCGGATAGCGGGCATTGCCGTATTTCAGATAAGTCAGCTGGGAGATCTGCTTTCCGTCGAGATCATTCCAGTTGTCGACCAAAAAGATATTATAGTGATGATCGGAAGGCAGGATCGTATCCCGGCTGATTGCATGACCCGAAGGACGGTTCGAGGAATAGATGATACCCGTCTTTCCGGGGAAGGAGACGAAGGACGCGTCGAGGTCATCGTAAACATCGTTGGTGATCTGCTTATACTCCTGCTTGTCCAGATCGTAGGTATAAATATCGGACTGGCCGTTCCTCACGGCGCTGAGCAATAAGGTGTGCTCGTTGAGCATGTACTTGAAATCCTGTACCTGCTGGAAATCGGTGAGGTCCTGTTTGATGACCTTCAGCCTTTTCGAAATATCGTATACAAAAAGTCTGACCTTTCCGCGATCCCAATAAATACAGGCCAGCCGGGTTCCCTTGTTGTCCCAGGCCAGCAGCGGATAATGCGGACCCATTTGCTCCTGTAGAGACCTGACGCCGTTACGAAGCAACACTTTCTCGCTGACATAGCCCTCGTAATAGCGGACTACATACTGGCCGCGATTCCATTCTACCACCGCATAACTCTGGCTTTTGGGCTGAGGGTTCGGGGTAAAGTGGAAAAAATCCTTATGATCGTTGACGTCTTCTGTTACAGCCAGCTGGCCCTTCGGAAAGTTGCGGCGGCCTCTCAGCTCCGTCTCATACTTTTCGTCCATCTGGTCCATAAAATCCTTCAGCACTTCCTTGAACTTCTTTTTGCAGATACGCTGCGCCGCATTGTTCAGGTTGCGATAGACACGCGCCAGGTAAAGGAAATACGTGACATTCTCTTTTTTGTACTTATCCGCGATATAATACCAGAAGGCATGACCAGCCAGGTTGGGCTTCTCATAAGCGAACTGGTAGAAATTCTTATACCGGCCGGACAACATGACTTCCCGCAGCTGGTCATCCAGGTTGGTGTTCCAGTTCTCGGCGGCATACTCGATATAGCCGTCGGTCAGCCACTGCGGAAGATCGAGCAGGGCCTGGTTGGTAGCAAACTCCCCCAGGTCATCCCCAAAAAGAATATTTTCCAGCAGGATACGGGCAATACCCTCCCTTACCTGTATACGAAGATTGGCGTGGTCTCCATTATAATAGACGACCATCTTATTGTTGACCAGTTTAGTGATGCCGCCTGTCGTCTGCCAGTCCAGGTTAAGCCCGATATTGGATTGCTCCATATCGGTATAACTATTGTAAATAACGATGTTGGCGCGGCGCTGCATACCGTATTCCAGGAACTTCTCGAGTCCCGGCAGTTCCTTCTCGGCGAGCTGCGCAACGTACTTGCCCAACTCGTCCCCCTCCTGGCTGAAATAACTGTTGAAATTGGTAGTCTGGTAGTATTTCCACTTAAATTTCTTGAATTGCAGGCGATTCTTCCCGAATTCCACCGTGTTCACCTGGGCTAGGGCATGTCCGGAAAAAAAGAAAAGACCTAGTATGATCCAGAAAGTATAGGGTGACTTCAACCTGAACTGATGAAATTGCATCTGCTTTTCTTTAATTTTTAAAGTTATAACAATCCCAAATACCGGTGAAATTGATTTTGGTGCGTATGCAGGTTCCTAAATTTGCAGAAAGTAGCCTTTTGCTCGTATATCTAAATGCTCCTATATGCTTACTGTAAAATCCTTTGATTTCAATCCTGTACAAGAGAACACATACGTGTTGTCGGACCAAAAGGATGCCTGCTGCATTATCGACCCGGGCTGTTATTTCGGCAACGAACGGACCGCGCTGCGGGAATATATTGAACAGCAGGGGCTAAAACCGAGCCTTCTCTTAAACACCCACTGCCATCTGGATCACATATTTGGAAACAAGTTTGTACACGAGACCTGGGACTTACCCCTCCATCTCCACGAAAACGAGCAGCCCGTGCTGGCCGCTGGCCCGGAGATGGGACGCCTTTGGGGCATGCCCTTCGAGAATTACCGGGGACCCCTTGTCTTTTTGACGCCGGGCGAAACCATCACGATAGGAGAAGACCAGCTCGAGATCCTCTTTGTCCCGGGCCATTCACCCGGCAGTGTAGCTTTTTACAGCAGGGAACAGGGATTTGTGATTGGCGGTGACGTCCTGTTCCGGGGCAGCATCGGAAGGACCGACCTTCCCGGCGGAGACTACGACACGTTGATCCGCAGCATCCGCCAACAACTCTGGCCCCTGCCCGACGACACGATCGTCTATTCCGGTCATGGAGAACCGACCACTATTGGATGGGAAAAAGCAAATAACCCGTTTTTGAAGTAGGGGGCCGCTTATGCCGCCGCCGACCGGCCGCCAACATCGCCATCTAAGCCGCCGCCTTCGTCGCCCCGCCCAGATACTTGCCGATCACCGGCAGGCGCTGAAACTCTCTTTTCTCGATGCGGAGGATAAAAGCTGCATAGACGCCCAGCAGCAAAGTGCCGAATCCAAGGCTGAAAGCGGTATTCTTCCACATTGCGGTCGCCCCCTTATGGATGAAGTAAAGGATCGTCACGATCACCATATAGGCAAGCAGCTTTTTCCAGGCGTAAGGCACGCGGTAAACCTTCTGGCCCCAGACAAAAGAGATCACCATCATGCTGCCGTAACAGATAAAGGTGGCCCAGGCAGAAGCCATGTAGCTATAGTAGGGGATAAATATGTAGTTGATAATCAGTGTGATTGCAGCGCCGATAAGCGTGATATAGGCGCCAGCCTTCGTGCTCTTGGACAGCTTGTACCAGATCGAAAGGTTATAGTAGATACCAAGGAAAATATTGGCGAACAGCAGGATCGGCACTATTCTTAAACCCGCCCACATCGAATGGTCGGTGATAAAGAACTTCCAGATATCGATATAGACGGTCACGAACAGGAACATCCCGCTGACAAGGATCACAAAGAACTTCATTACCCTGGCATAGGTGCGCTGTGCACTGTCTTCCACCGACTGCCGGAAAAAGAAAGGCTCGGCCCCCATCCGGAAAGCCTGTACAAAAAGCGTGATCAACAGGGATAACTTATAACAGCCGCTGTAGATACCAACCTGGTAGGCCGCGTAGTGATTCTCGTGCGTCAGGCGCATATCCAGCATGATCCGGTCGAAGGTCTCGTTGATCATCCCGCCAAAACCCGCTATCGTCAAGGGCAGCGAGTAGATCATGACCTCCTTCCAGATAGCCTTGTCAAAGTTCCACTTGAATCCGCGCAGAAATGGCGCCAGCAGGAATAGCTGAAAGAGATTCTGGATGACATTGGCCAGCAGCACATAAGTGACAAACCCCAGCCTGGGCCGGTAGATCAACGCAATGATGCTGTTGGGATGTGTCTTCAGCAGTTTGGGACACAGGGTCAGAAAGAAAAAGGTCAGGGCTATATTCAGCACGATCCCCGAGATCCGGATCATCGCAAACTTCCTTGGGCGGCCCTCATGTCTCAGCCGGGCAAAGGGTAAAGCCGAAAAGGCGTCAAAGGCGATCAGCAGGGCGCCCAATACTATATAATGTGGGTACTCCGCGATATCGATGGCTTTTGCCAGCGGAACGCGGAAGAGAATAAGAAGCGAACAGATCAGCGTTGTACTCGACAGCAAAGAGATCAGCAGGGTGGGATAGAGGGACTTCTGCATCTCTTTGCGCTGTATGTAACGGAAAAAGGCATAGTCCAGCCCAAACAGCACCCCGATATTCACAAAGGAAATGGCGGCATAAACCAGGCTCATCTGCCCATATTCCGGCGTACCCTTGAATTTGGCAGCCAGGTAAGGCGTCAGCATATAATTCAGGAATTTGGCGAAAATTGAACTCGCGCCATACCAAACCGTTTCCCCTGCTAATTTTTTTATACTACTCAAAACTCAAAATGCTGTTTTATAAGGCAAAATTAACGCTGTTACGCCGTATTTATTGGCTTTTAATCCCGGGGCTCTGCCATCCCGCTTCATCCGTCGGCAAAAGTGGAAGTTTCCCCTGCCGCCCGCCGCGGCTTTCGCGGGCCCTTTGCGCCGCCGGCTCGCCGTCGCTCATCCGTGCCGTCGCCCGGCTCCCGTGGCCCTTTGCGCCGCCGGCTCGCCACCGCCCATCCATGCCGTCTCCCGGCTCGCCTGGCCCTTTGCGCCGCCGACTCGCCGCCGCCCATCTATGCCGTCGCCCGGCTCCCGTGGCGCTTTGCGCAGCCGATCCACTCGCCCTAGCCGCGGGCGCGCCGGCTAAAGGAGATCCTCTTCTTTGATGATATTGTGTTTCAGCGCAAAAATGACGACCCCCGCCGTGTTCTTGACCTCCATTTTTTCCAGTATCCGCGTGCGATAACCTTCAACCGTTCGTTTACTTAAAAAAAGAAGTTCGCCGATCTCCTGTGCAGTATGCTGCCGGCAGATGAGACGGATGATCTCCCGCTCGCGATCCGTAAACAAAGCGCCGGGGTCCTTGGCGCGCGAATCGAACTTGCTCTTGACGATAAGAGAGGCCAGGTGGGCCGTTGTATGTTTGCAGTAGAAGATGTTTCCCTCGAAAACGGTGACGATGGCCTCGATTATCTCCCGTTTGTCCGCATTTTTCAGCAAATACCCCTTCGCCCCGGCTTCCAGCATTTCCACGATCAGATCGTCTTCCTCATACATCGACAACGCGATAATCTTTAGACCGGGGAATTGCTGCAGCAGCAGCTTTGCGGTTGAAATGCCGTCCATACCGGGCATCTTGATGTCCGTCAATACGATATCGGGCCTTTTATCTTTCACAACCTTGAGCAGCTCCTGACCATTGCCGGCCTGGCCGACCAGCTTGACGGTGTCCTGTTTGGCTAACATAAGGGCGAGACCATCCCGAAAGATCTCGTGGTCGTCTGCGATAACCAGGCTGATGCTATTTTTCATCCGGATAAAATTAATCCTTTTACAGCATTATCACCATAATCAACTGTCCACCGCCCCATCAATCCGCACACTTTATGCCTGCACCCGCCTCCTCCCTCCAGTCACCCCGCCAGCTTCACTGCCTGCACCCGCGCCACTGGACCTCCCCTCTCCCTGCCTGCACCCGCCCCTCACTTCACCGGGATCTTTATAAAGTAATTCGTCCCGGCGCCCGGCATCGAATCCAGCGTCATGATGCCGTTGAGGATCTCACACCGGCTCTCCAGGCTCCGAAGCCCCAGCCCCTGCGAGCCCGCCATCGCCTTCTCCTTGTCAAATCCCTGCCCGTCGTCCTTCGTGAGACAAAGAACATGCCCATCCTCTTCACTGAAGCCGATCTGCAGGTTGCGGGCCTGCGCATGCTTGATCGTATTGTGCACGATCTCCTGGATCATCCGGAAAAGATGGATCTCCTTTTCCTTGGGAACGGAGATCTCTTTGACGATATACAACTGGATATTGACGGTTTGCCGCGTGTTGACCTGGTTGATAAACTCCCGGATAGCCTCCAGCAACCCCTTCCGCTCAAGCGTGCTGGGCAGCAGATCGTGCGAGATCCTTCGCATACTTCCGATGATCTCATCCAGGTAACCCGCAGTCTTATCCAGCACGATCCTGTCCTCTGGCTGTTGTATCTCTACGCTGCTGATATTCAGCTTTACCGCGGACAATAAGGGGCCCAGGCTGTCATGCAGGTCGTTGGCGATACGCTTGCGCTCGTTTTCCCGGATGGTGATCTCGGCAAAGATCTTCTCCCTTTGGAGTTTCATGTAACGACGGTGATAGCGGATTATGGAAACAAAAAAGTAGATGATGATTATGGCAATAATCAGAGAGACCAGTAAGGTTATATTGAGGATCTTTGTTTCCATCAGTCTGTCATAGTTGTATCCCCTAATGGAGCGTAAATTTTCGGGGCGGCGGTAGCAGCAGGAACGCTATGGTAAAGATAATATTTGTCAAAGCATTTATATATCCAAACAGATATATAATGGTATCCGTCACTTCGGAAGCGCCGTGGATGCTGGTCTGGTAAGCCCATTCGTAAAGGATCTTGTAGATAAAAAAGATAATGAACGCAATGCAAATAAGGAATTGAGAATTAGCCGAAAGGTTGCGGTTTTCATGGGTAATCATAAAATTGATCTTATTGACGCTCAGCAGCACGATCAGGCAGGAATAGGAAACCCGAAAATAGGGCGGGAAGTCCGTGATTCCCCCCAGCAGCAGGTTTTCCAACACCCAGATCAGCACCGGCGTGATAAGAAGGATAAGGTAAGCAGGCCGTTTGTTACGGAAGGCGCCCCAAACATGGAATTGCCAGCAGATCAGCAGCCACTCCACGAGAACATATATATTGCTGTAGGGAGCGTTGCTCATATGCCTGATCTTGATAAGATAGGTACTGATCAGTTCCGTCGTAACACCAGCCGCGATCAACAAAAAGAAGGGCCGGTACACACGGCCTATGCGCCGCGCCGACACCAGCCCCGCTATAAATGGAAAGAAAATGGATTGACTTAGGATAAAAATTAAAGCGAATTTCATAGCATTAATTAAGACCGCCATTCGTGCTGCATACTGTAGGGCAGCGCTGTCCGTCTTCAACAGCCTGTCCGTCTGTGGTGGCGGCGGATTTAGACTCCTTTCGCTCGGCGCCTGCACCGGGCAAAGGTTTGCCATTCAGGTTCACGACCTTGTCGAGCATGTCGTTGCCATCCTTGTCGTACGGTACAAGGACCATTTTGATATCGCCATTGGAACCCCGGCCGTAATAGATGCGGATGCCAACAGCTTTCCCCTGCTTGTCCGTCTGTTCGCCCAACAACGCATAGAAAACGTCACTGGGAAACGCTTCCGCATATCCGAATTTCATATTGTCCTTAAAACCCGCGCAATTCTTGTTAAAGCTGTCTACCGACATCCTGAAACTGGCGGTATACTCCCTGGCCGTGCTGGCAGAGATCACGTGATTCCTGACCGTGTCCTCATTATAAGGGTGTATCCCGCAGCCGTGGTCACCCGCAGGATGACAGCCGGCCAGACCGGTCATAAACAGGAGGGTTAGCGAAAGCAGAAGGATGGGAAACTGATGTCCCCGCCCAAGGTGTTTGTTCATACGAATCGTTTTAGGTGATATTTTTTTTTAATACGGCAAAATAACACTTCCCCCGTTAATACATCGTGGGTATTAGTTCGGGAATAAAACAGGTATATATACGTGTCTTTTTGCGTAGTCCCGCGCTAGGACGGCTGTGGAGATTATCGGAGATTTGTTTCAGCCTTATACGGAACGGATATGCGGAAGAATAATTTGCCTCGTCCCTAAACCCCTTTCCGATCGAATACCAAAAACCATTAAACAATTTTTGCGAGGTAAACAGAGCAGAATGCCCGGACAGACAGGTCCGGGCTTCTGTGCTTTTAGACGATGCGCTCACTCGTTTTTGGGGCTGGCCCCCGGGGCATCGTCTAAAAGCTCTAACAATTTGGCCTTCGGCCGTCGGCTCTTGCGCCGACTTATTTTAGACGATGCGCTCACTCGTTTTTGGGGCTGGCCCCC
>JAATGQ010000177.1 GCA_015654595.1 Chitinophagales bacterium
GCTGGTGCCGGTAATATAATCGATCTTCAGCCCCGCCGAATCGATCGCTTTCAGGATGCCGATGTGCGCGAGCCCCTTTGCGCCGCCGCCGCTTAATACCAAACCAATTTTAGGTCGCGGTCCTGCCGGCGTCGTCTGGCCGATTACTCCGCTCAGGGGCAGCAGCAGGAGGCAATAAACTACGACATAGTGATATCTCATGAGCAATTATTCAGTGGCTGCAAGTACAGATCAAAGCGCTTTTTCCAGCTCCATGATCTTCTCGAAGACCTGTTCGTATTCCCGGTTGGCTGCTGCCAGCTGGTCACTGGTCTTTTTGTAGTCCGTCTCTGCCGCCACAAACTTGCTTCTGTCAGAATACGTGCCCGGATCGGACAGGGATGCTTCAAGGGTGCTGCGTTGTTTGGATAGACGGGCTATTTTTTCCTCGAGTTCCTGGAAGATGCGCTGCTGTCTTTGCAATTCCTTTTTGGACTCCTTGTTGATGGGGGCGCCGGCAGGTTTGCTGGGGGCAGGTGGTGGTGTTGCCGCCTTTGGCTCCGGAAGGGGGTCTGGTTTGCCAGCTGGTTTTGGAGCCGGGGCAGGCGAGGACTTGCCGGCTTGTTTCGCAGCGTTGGCCGCGGCTTGTTTGGCGGCTTCGTTCCTTTCCTTCCAGTCTACCCATTCTTCGTAGGTACCTTTGAACTCTCTTATCTTCCCGTCTTCGATCTCCCAGATCTTGTTGGCTGTTTTGGAGATGAAATAACGATCATGGCTTACGAGGAGGAAGCTGCCTTCGTACTTATTGAGCGCGTCGATCAGCAGGTCGCAGGAGTGCATGTCAAGGTGGTTGGTCGGTTCATCCAGCAGCAGGAAGTTGGCCTTGCTGACGATGGTCTTTGCCAGTGCGACACGAGCTTTTTCTCCACCGCTGAGGACTTTGATCTTTTTGTCGACATCATCCCCGCTGAACAGGAAGCAGCCCAGCAATACCCGCAGTTCGAGGTCTGTTTTCTGACTGCCGCAGGTTTGCATTTCTTCGATCAGGGTATTGTTGACGTCGAGCGCTTCCAGCTGGTGCTGCGCATAAAAGCTTTCTTCGACGTTGTGTCCCCAGATGCGTTCGCCTTCGAAAGGTTCAGCGCCGGCGACCATACGAAGAACGGTTGATTTTCCTTTTCCGTTGGCGCTGATAAGCGCGATCTTGTCTCCGCGGTCGATCTCCGCAAAGGCGTCTTCCAGGATATGGATCGGCCCATAGCTTTTGGTCGCCCCTCTCAAAGTAGCGAGAGTACGGCCGGGTGTCTTGTCGACCCGGAAGTTGATCTTGATATTTGGCCGTTCGATTTCCACGTCTTCGATACGTTCGATGCGATCCAGTCTTTTCTGAACACTCTGTGCGGCTGCCGCCTTGCTTGCCTTCGCCTTAAAGCGTTCTATAAAGCGTTCCTGCTGGCGGATAAAGTCCTGTTGATTCTCGAATGCCCGCTGCTGCAGCTCGACCCGCTGAACCTTTTCCACTTCGTAATAGCTGTAATTGCCATTGTAGACGTGTAATTCGCGCTGATATAATTCGACGATCTTGGTGACCATCCTGTTGAGGAAGTATTTATCGTGGCTGACGATTACGACAGAGCCCTGGTAGTGCTGAAGATATTTTTCCAGCCATTCGATAGAGGGAAGGTCCATGTGATTGGTCGGTTCGTCCAACAACAGCAGATCCGGTTTCTGGAGGATCATTTTTGCCAGCAGCACACGCATCCGCCAGCCGCCGCTGAACTCGCGGAAGGGGCGTGAAAGGTCTGCATTGGAAAAACCCAATCCCTGCAGGATCTCTTCGGTCCGGTGGTGGATCGTATAGCCGTCGAGGGTATCCATCTCGTGGAGAGCATCCGTATACTGGATCAGCAGGTCGTTGTTTTCGGAGTCCTTTTCCAGCCGATGGCCCAGTTCTTCGATCTCTTTTTCCAGCTGGAGGACGCGTTCAAAGGCCGTCAGCGCCACCTCCAGGATAGAGCCATTGGTGTCAAAGCTCAGCAGATCCTGGTGGAGATAACCGATGGTCGTGCTGCGGCTTCGTTCAACTGTTCCCTCGGAGGGGCTATAGTCCCCTGAAAACAATTTTAACAAAGTCGATTTGCCGGTTCCATTATAGCCGATAAGCCCTATTCGTTCGTTGGGTTGGATATGCCAGGTAGCATCTTTTACGATGGTACGGGCGCCGAATTCAAAAGTAACGTTCTGTAGTCCTGCTAACATGGATGCAAATTTAGCCTAACTTCGGCAAAAATTTCGTAAATGAAGAAATTCATCTTGCTGATAGTGGTCTTTGGGGCTGCAGGGTTTCTGGCGTATAAATTATTGTCCGATAAACCCGTTCATCACTCCGAACCAAAGGATCAGGCCCTTCATATCTCAAAAAACCCTCCTGCGTTTAATACCGCCTTTACTTATTTCATGGACCAGTATTTTAAGCTGAAGGATGCGCTCGTTCAGTGGGATACGCTGGCGGCGGACCAGGCTGCCTATGGATTGGCGGCAAAGGCTGACAGTTTGCCTATCCGCTTGATCAAGGCGGACAGCAATATTGTATTGACGGCACAGAGCGTAGCCGCACAGGTCAGCGGAGAGGCCCGTTCCTTTTCGTCCGAACCGGGGATCGAAGCGCGTCGTAAATCCTTCAATGAACTGACGGACGCTATCTACAACCTGGTCAGAACCGTTCACTACGACGGGGAGGTCATTTACCATATCCGTTGTCCGATGGCTTTCCATGACAGCGAAGAAGGTTTCTGGCTGAGCAGCACGTCGAAGGTGGTCAATCCCTACCTGGGGACAAAACATCCTACGTATGGGGCCAAGATGCTGGGCTGCGGGGAGGTCAACGATTCCATCGACAATACGAAAAATTAGGAAGGATCTTTGCATCGGGTAGCCGGCTTCACGTCTCTGCGCCAGCGTCGGGCATGTCGGGCGCCATCACCGTCGGATACAATGCCTGGCGGCTACGGCCGGTATACAAACCGGACGGCAGCGCTTTTTTTCTCGCTCGAGGAAAGAAAGACCTGCGATTTCTGTCCTCCGGCGCTAACCATCATCAGCGCGGTATTGGGCGGGATACGGCCCAGGTTATCGGCATACATCACCAATTCATATTCCGTATTGGGAAAGGCGTTGAAGTGGACGGTCAGGGGCTTATCGGTTAGCATTTGCCGGTATAGCAGCAGCCTGTTGTTGACAAAGACCGTTACCGTGTCGCCATCGATCTCCGCATTGTCGTATAGTTCAATAGTGATCTGAGGGCTGGGCAGCTGCATAGTCTTTATAAGGTCTTTTTCGCGGGGTTTCAGGCGAAGCGTTTGCTGCAGCCGCAGCAGCGTGTCGGGCTGGTCGATATCGACGGGGAAGTCGGTGGCAGTCGCTTTTTTAAGCCGGATCTTACCGGGCGGGCAGATCAGTTTCTTTTCCGAATAGATTCCCTTCCAGTCGCCGTTGAGTTCGTCTGTGGTGTCGGTTCTGGAGGCGGTCCCGGCTGCGGCTGAGCGGGTCTGTTGTTTGCTGGCTGCAGCGCCCCCCGCATTCCAGATAAGACTGTAGGTTTTTATACAGGGCTGGCAGTCGGCGGGAATATCGGCTTCGAGTATGCGGTTTTCGATCAGCACCAGCCGATGAGTGGACGCGTTGTACCTGCCCGTAAAACTCATCTTGACATAGTGCGATTTATCGTAATAGTCGTAGGCGATGCCGCTGATGGCGGCGGTATTGCTGACGCCATTGACAGGAGCGCCGGGATTGACGTGGATCTGCAGCTCGAGAAAGTATTGCGGATAACAACCGCCGGTACCCTGCGTCAGCGTGCCCTTCCAGACTCCGTCGAGCTGGTCCTGGCCAGTAGCGGGGAACGCGGACAAGCCGATCAGGAGAAGACCGATGAGCTTGTAGTATCCTGCGCGGACAAGCAGGAGCCGGGTCCAGAAGCCGCAAGGACGGACATGCAGGAGCCGGAAGCTCCGCTCCAACAACCCTTTACTTCGCGTATTTGAAAGCCACGACGGCGTTCTTCTGCTCGGTGGAAGTGATGCGTACTTCATATTCTTTATCGCCGGCTTTTACGATCATCAGTGACGTGTTGGGAGGTATTTCTCCTTCGTTTTCTGCGACCATGACCAGTTCGTGGTAATCATTGTTTTCGTCAAGGTGCAGGGTAAGGGTGAGCGGCCGGTCGGTCAGCATCGCGCGGCTGATGACAGGGCGGTTATCCAGGTAGACGGAGACGGTGTCGTGGTCGATGGCGCCGTCGTCATAGATATTGATGGTAACCTCGTTGCTGTGGACGGTGATCGTTTTTACCAGTGGGTTGCTGCGTTTGCGGAGCACTTCGGGAACGATGGTTGAGAAATTGCGGCCGACGCCGATCGAACTGTCGGTGGAACGGGATGCATTGCCGGGCAATGTGACCCTGGCCATTGGCGGAGCGCTTTTGGGCGTCGATTCCGGTTTGGGCTTTGCGGGCGTGGCCGCGGTATTGGGAGCAGCCGGGCCGGCCGGTGTCTTCGAAGGGGCGGGGACGGCAGGCGCGGCCTTGGGGGGCTTTGCCTGGACGATCCCTTTGCTGGCGATCTCCTTTTCCCTCTTTACGAGGAAGGGCTCTTTATAAAAATCCGAATTGGTTACTTTTCGGAGAAAGACCGTTCCCCGGCCGCAGTTGCCCGAATCGCGGGTGTTCATGCTGACATAGGTTCCTTCGAGAAATTCTTCTTCGCCGGACTTCGTATACTGCAGAAAGCAGGTCATCGTGCACACATCGCCGGACTGGTTCCGCACTTCGAGCAGCCGGCCCTCCTGGAGGAAAACCTTCCCTGTAGCGGGGTTGACGGAGCCGCTGGCGGCCGCTTTGCCGTAAAAAATGGTGGACAGATAAGAATAGGTGACGGCTTCGAACTTCTTATTGGTTTGGGCGATCTGAACTTCAAATTTATAGCGGTCGTCGAACATCGAGGAGCGCAGGGAGGACCCTGCCGAACGGAAATGCCCCTGCCAGACGCCAGTCACATCCTGGGCATAGAGAACAAATGGTGCAGTAAACAAAAACAATAGGAAAAGTGGCCTCATAATCTTCAATTTCACAATGGGAATTTAGGCAAATATATTATTGACGACCATACCATTCGTAAATTTTGACGGGCGTCGGTTAATTGCTGCCAGTTTGTTAAATTTGCACCCTTATGATCAAAATTACACTTCCGGATGGCGCCGTGAGGGAATACGAAAGTGGCGTCTCTGCATTAGACATCGCCAAATCCATCAGCGAAGGACTGGCAAGGAAAGTATTGGCCGCAAATGTAAACGGACAGGTATGGGATGCAACGCGTCCGATCACCACGGATTCCACCTTGAAGCTGCTGACCTGGGCTGACACAGATGGCAAGTCTACTTTCTGGCACTCCTCCGCACATCTGCTGGCAGAAGCGGTAGAAGCGATGTATCCGGGGGTGAAATTCTGGGTTGGACCGCCATTGGAGAACGGAGGGTTCTATTATGATATGGATCTGGGGGGACGCACGATATCAGAAGACGATATGCGTGCGCTGGAAGCCAAAATGGCGGAACTGGCCAAAAAGAATGAGGTGTATCGCCGCCAGGAGATCAGTAAGGCCGAGGCGGTAAAATACTTCAGCGATAAAGGAGACGAATACAAGCTCGACCTGCTGGAAAACCTGCAGGATGGACAGATCACGTTCTATACACAGGGCAATTTTACCGATCTGTGTCGAGGACCGCATATCCCCAATACTGGTTTTATCAAGGCTGTAAGACTGACCAATATTGCCGGCGCTTACTGGAAAGGGGACGAAAAGAACAAGCAGCTGACGAGGGTATACGGGGTAACCTTCCCTTCGCAAAAAGAGCTGGACGAGTACCTGAACATGTTGGAAGAGGCTAAGAAGCGCGACCACCGAAAGCTGGGCAAGGAATTGGGCATCTTTACCTTTGACGAACAGGTTGGACCAGGTCTGCCTTTGTGGATGCCCAATGGAGCGATCGTGATCGAGGAACTGGAACGGCTGGCCAAGGAAACCGAAGAGAGAGCAGGGTACAAGCGCGTCGTAACGCCGAATATCGCCAAGGAAAGTCTTTATATCACCAGCGGACACCTGCCTTATTATGAGGACAGCATGTTCCCCGCAATGGAGCTGGAAGGGGAGAAGTATTACCTGAAGGCGATGAACTGCCCGCATCATCACAAGATCTTTGCGGCCGAACAAAAATCCTACAAAGACCTTCCTTACCGGCTGGCGGAGTACGGAACCTGCTACCGCTATGAACAAAGTGGTGAACTTTTTGGTTTAATGAGGGTACGTTGTCTGCATATGAACGACGCGCACATTTATTGCACCAAGGAACAGTTCTACGAAGAGTTTAAGGCGGTGAATGAAATGTACCTGAAATACTTCAAAATATTCGGGGTCGACAAATATGTGATGCGTTTCAGTACGCATGAACCTTCGAGGCTGGGCAAGAAGTACATTGACGAGCCGGAATTGTGGAAGGAAACCGAGGCGCTGGTAAGAGACGTACTGATCAAGACCAATACGCCTTATATCGAAGTCGCGGATGAGGCGGCATTCTATGGCCCGAAAATTGACGTTCAGATATGGAGTGCGATTGGAAGGGAGTTCACACTGGCTACGAACCAGGTAGACTTTGCGCAGGGACGGCGGTTCAATCTGGAATTCACCAACAAGGAAAATCATGCTGAAACGCCCCTGATCATACATAGGGCGCCTTTGGGAACGCATGAACGCTTTATCGGCTTCCTTTTGGAGCATTATGCAGGTAAATTTCCAGTGTGGCTGGCGCCTCTGCAGGTGAAGATCCTGCCCATCACCGATAAGTCGATGGAATATGCACAAAGTCTTTTGGTTTCCCTGAAAAATGCGGATATTCGTGTGGAGATCGACGATCGCAGCGAAAAGATCGGCAAAAAGATCCGGGACACAGAATTAGCAAAAGTGCCGTATATGCTGGTGATCGGCGAAAAAGAAGCCAGTGAGAATAAAGTGGCGGTCCGGCGTCAGGGAAAAGGTGATTTGGGCGTTAAAGGCATCGAAGAGTTTGTCGCCGGCATCAAAAAGGAAATAAAAGAGCGTAGCGATAATTAAAAACGGCCGGTCGGATAAAAGAAAGCCGGATAGGCGGCCGGATTCAAAACAACAACCCAATCCCTAAGGGTTTGTAAGGTTAAAAAATAAAAAAAATCGAAAGCCTCCGACAGGGAGGGAGGCTTAACTTAAAAACAGTAAATGGCATTTCCACCGAGACCCCCACGCGGGAATTTCAATCCGAGGTTTAGAAAAGAGCAACAGCAGGAGCATCGCACCAACCATATGATCAGGGTCCCTCAGGTGCGATTGGTTGGAGATAACGTAGAAGTCGGAGTGTACTCTATTCAGGAAGCCCTGAAAATGGCGCAGGAACAGCAGCTCGACCTGGTCGAGATCTCTCCGAACGCCGATCCTCCAGTTTGTAAAATCATCGACTATAATAAGTTCTTATACGAGAAGAAGAAGAAGGAAAAAGAAATGAAGGCGAAGAGTAAGGCCTCCGAAGTAAAGGAGATCCGCTTTACGCCGAATACCGATGATCATGACTTCGATTTCAAGGCAAAACACGCCGAGAAATTCCTGAAGGAAGGTAACAAAGTAAAGGCTTATGTCCAGTTCAAGGGCCGGGCCATTCAGTTCAAGGAAAGAGGCGAATTGTTATTATTGAAATTTGCCGAAAGACTGGGTGACGCTGGCGTACTGGAAGGGATGCCCAAGATGGAAGGCAAACGGATGCTGGCTATCTGGGCGCCTAAGTCGCAGAAAAAGAAGGAAAAAGGCGCTGCCTCCTAGGATATTTTCAAAAAACCGGGAAAAAACCACCGAAAGGTGGTTTTTTCGTTTATTTTACCTAGCTTTGCACTCCCAAAAATAGCCCAAACGGCTCCATAAGTGATTCGCCGGTGCGGATCCGCCAGCAGGGTATCATGCAAAAAGCATTTAAAATGCCTAAGGTTAAAACGAACTCTAGTGCCAAGAAGAGATTTAAAGTGACTGGTACTGGTAAAATTACCTTCCAAAAAGCCTTCAAACGTCACATCCTGACTAAGAAATCCAAGAAGCGCAAGCGCGTCATGGCTAAGAAAGGAGAAGTTCACTCTGCAAACATGGACTTTGTAAAACGTCTGTTGAGACTGAAATAAGCGGCGTTTTTTCAAAATGCTCTTATTAAGGTAAGGAAACCATCATCAAATCATTTTCAAATTTATTAGAATATGCCACGTTCAGTAAACGCCGTCGCATCCCGGGCACGTAGGAAGCGCATCTTAAAACAGGCAAAAGGGTTCTACGGCAAACGTAAGAATGTATATACCGTCGCCAAAAACGTTCTGGAGAAGGGTCTCCAGTATCGTTATGTTGGTCGCAAACTGAAGAAAAGAGAATACCGCACGCTTTGGATCGCCCGTATCAATGCGGCTGTCCGCGCGGAAGGCCTGACTTACTCTGCCTTCATCCACAAACTCAGCCAAAAAGGTATTGGTCTTGACCGTAAGGTGCTGGCAGATCTGGCGATGAATGAGCCAGAAACCTTCAAGCAACTCGTTGCTGCGGTTAAATAAATGTTTCCCCGATAAAAAAAAGGTCCCGAATAGGGGCCTTTTTTTTATTTTCGCACGCGGAAGAGTTTATTTATTCACCCATTAATACTGAAGACACTGGATACGTCAATGAACAATAATACGTACACCGACCTGGTGAACCAGACCTTTAACTTTCCTCAGGAAGGTTTTGATGTAAAGGATGGTTACTTGCAATTCAACGGTCTCGATCTGAAAGCTCTGATCGATAAGTACGGAACGCCAATGAAGCTGACCTATCTTCCCAAGATTGGCAATCAGATCAACAAGGCGAAAAAAATGTTTGCCAACGCGATAAAAAAGCATCACTACGAAGGAAAATATCACTATTGCTATTGTACGAAGAGTTCTCACTTCTCCTTTATCGTGGAAGAGGCGCTGAAACATGATATCCACCTGGAAACGTCCTATGCGTACGATATCGAGATCATCAAGAAGTTGTACGAGAGAAAGAAGATCACCAAGGATATCTTTATCATCTGTAATGGTTATAAGCAAAAGACTTATACCAGCCGGATCGCTAATCTGCTGAATACCGGGTTTAAGAATGTGGTGCCTATCCTCGACAATAAGGAAGAGCTGCAGCAATACAAGAAGTCGGTAAAGGTTCCGTTCAAGCTGGGTATACGGGTTGCCGCGGAAGAAGAACCAACCTTCCCCTTTTATACGTCCCGTCTGGGTTTCCGCGCAAGAGACGTACTCGAATTCTATGTCGACAAGATCGAAGGCAACGAAGATCGTTTTCAGTTGAAGATGCTTCACATTTTCCTGAACAAAGGGATCAAGGATGATATTTATTATTGGAGCGAGCTGAACAAGGTGATCAACCTGTACTGCCAGCTGAAGAAGATCTGCCCGGAACTGGATTCGATCAATATCGGCGGCGGATTCCCGATCAAGCACTCGCTTGGTTTCGAATACGACTACCAGTTCATGATCAACGAGATCGTTGGGAATATTAAGAAAGCCTGCAAGCGGAATAACGTTCCCATGCCCAATATTTTTACCGAGTTCGGCAGCTATACCGTCGGCGAGAGCATGGCGCATATCTATAGCGTTATCGGCGAAAAGCATCAGAACGACCGCGAGATCTGGTATATGATCGACTCTTCTTTCATCACCACCTTACCCGACACCTGGGGGATCGGAGAAAAATTCCTGATGCTGCCGGTGAACAAATGGGATGTGGAATACCAGCGTGTGGTGTTAGGAGGGATCACCTGCGACAGCCACGACTATTACGATTCCGAAGAGCATATCAATGAAGTGTTCCTGCCCAAGATCGTCAATGGCGAACCCCTGTATGTCGGATTCTTCCATACCGGTGCCTACCAGGATCAGATCAGCGGTTATGGCGGGATCAAACACTGTCTTATCCCTTCTCCAAAGCATATCATTGTCGGACACGACAAGAACGGAAAGCTGGTGGATTGGGTGTATGCGAAAGAGCAGACAGCACAGAGCATGCTTAAAATACTTGGCTATATGTAAGCCTGAGGGCTTCAAAGGAAAAAGGGCGTTCCAGTGGAGCGCCCTTTTTCGTCCGAGAGGCCGCACACAGGTGCGGCCTCTTTTTGACTATGGGAGTTTCTTCATGCGATATTTCTTCGCGACCCTTGGATTGTTGAAGTATGCATTCAGCTGCTCTTCCGTCATACTGCTGGTTTCTTCCAGCGGAACGTCGATCAGCTGCACCTGCGTCGCTTTTAATTCCGACTTTAGATTTGAGATCTTTTTGGTGATCTCCGGATCCTTTTCTCCGACAAGAGCATTGTCCCGGATGGTATAATCCAACCGCTTGATGGAAGCCCGGACCAGGGCCGCCTGGTTCTGCTCCGCTGTCAGCGGCGGGGCAACCGTTTCTTTTACGGGGACCAGGGCTACGCCAACGCTGGGCAGGATCGTTCCGGTCGTCTTTGCGCTTTCGCTGGCCTGAGCCGAGAAGATGGTGCCGCCAAGCGCGGTGGATGCCGTAGTCATATCGAAGTCAGTACGGGTATGGGATGTTTTTTTGACTTTTTTATCCAGCTGGAAGAAAGCGTATTTCAACCGGAGGATGTACGTGCGCATATTTTTGACCGCGAGATCATAGTCGCTCACCATATAGGGATAGTTCAACGCGTCTTTGACATAGATCTTAATGGTGGCCGTATCCCGTTGGAACATTTTATTGGTACCGACAAAATAAAGCACCAGCAGCTTTTGTTTGCCGGAGTCCGTCTCCTTTACAAAATCATAGGGGGGAGACCAGGTGAAGTTGTCGTCGCAGGCTTTTACATCCGAGTTTGTTTTGATCGGGATGTTGGAATAAAAATTTATGTGCTCGATAGGATAGGTCCCCACCTCGCATTGTACACGGAAATTAATGGTGTCGCCCTCTTCCATATAAAGGACATTACTGACGGTAGGCTTTACATGCGAAGGCAGTACTTCCGTCGTAAAGAACACGATGGTAAAGGAGGTGTCTACTCTATCTTTTGGATTGTCCAGATTTTGAACGCCCAGGTTGACCTTGTATTCGAAATCATATTTGAGACGACCGGAAAGAAAATACGATTTATCCGCCCGGAAGGTGAGCACTCCCCCTTCTTTTATCTTTAGCCCAACGGGCGCATTTTTCAGAAAGAAGAAATATTTGCTGGGATCGCGGTTCAATTCCAGCTGATACGTAAGCGTGCTGTCTACGTGCAGTGTGAAATACGGGTTCAGGTTCTTGATGCGCAATACAGAATCCTCCATTACCCCGGTTGTATCAGAATGGGGCAAGGGAATGCGAAAAGGGGGTGTTTGCGAAAACCCATCGTGTATAATCAGTATGCCTGCCGTAATCAAAAGCCAAAGCCTTACTAAAGGTTTACTCATTGGATGAAAATGGGTTATTGAAGGCGAAATTAAAAAAATCGGCTCAATAAAAGAGGCCGACCCGGGATTTTATCCCGGAGCCGGCCTTTTGTGATCACCAAAACCAACCAACTTGCTTTATGAACCCAACTCCTTCGGAGTTTAAAGGATGAACCGCAGCGCACACCAACCATTCCTCTTCTGCCGGCTGCGGTCCAATTCGTTAAATTATTGAACAGAGATTTGTTTGACGGTTTCCTTTACCTGTTCCTTTTTAGGAAGCAACAGTTTCAATACCCCGTTCTCATACTTGGCCTGAATGGCTTCGGTATTGATCTTATCGTCCAGGTTAAAGCTGCGTTTGAAGCTCTTGAAGGAAAATTCCTTACGGATGGTCTTATAGTCTTCTGTCTTTGTTTCTTCCTTCTTTTCGAAGCTGATGGTCAGCTGACCATTTTCAACAGCCAGTTTGAAGTCTTCTTTTGCGCGGCCAGGAGCGCTAAGCTCAACATGATAAGCGTCTGCTGTCTCATGGATGTTTACCGGAGGAAAATTATAGCTGTCTTCACGGTTAAGACCAGCGGGGAAACCTTGAAAAAATTCATCTACAAAATTGCCCAGATTTCTGTGTCCGTTGTTATAAGCTTTTACGAGTGTCATAACTAGTGATTTTTATTTGTGTTATTCAATTTCGTTTGACGGAGAGCTATGTTCAAACGGCATACCATTGGGTTTTTACGGGCATTTCCCCGACCAATTGACGGGAAAGGGCACAGGATGGATGACAAAACGACTGCTGTGTTTAAATTTTGGTGACAGAATTTCCGATTGGCCCTTAATAACGAGGGGAAACCTATGCGGATACAGGCAGACGCTTCCCAATCGCCTTTGGTTTTGGTCCGGCGGGCATGCGGCAAGGCATTTGCCGGATCCTGGGCCACGGTTGAACTTTTTATGTATTTTTGCGTTTTATTTAGTATCTAAAAAAATAAACAAAATGTATCCAGCAGAGATAGTAATACCCATGAAGGAGGAACTGACCGAAAACGGTTTCCACGAGTTGTTGAATGCCTCCGATGTTGAATCCCAATTGGAAAAATCCGGTACTACGCTTGTCGTGGTGAATTCGGTTTGCGGTTGCGCTGCCCGTATGGCCCGTCCCGGTGTTTTGATGGCGGTATCCAACGGGAATAAGAAACCCGATTTCCTGACTACCAGCTTTGCAGGGTTCGATACAGAGGCTGTGAATAAGATCCGGGAAAAGCTCCTGCCTTATCCTCCTTCTTCTCCAGCTATCGCGTTGTTCAAGGATGGCAAGCTCGTTCATATGATCGAGCGTCATCAGATTGAAGGTCGTCCTGCTCAGCTGATCGCGCATAATCTGATCGCTGCGTTTGACGAGTACTGTTAAGTTCAAGATCTTAATAATATTAAAGCCCCTCCCGCTAGGAGGGGCTTTTGCATTTATGGCATGCTCACCGAATGGGAGCTTCCGCATTCTTAGCCCTCCACCAATAGGGGACAAGGACGGCGGCTTAGAACCCGATCAATGGCCCTGTAGCGGAAATCTGACCTACCGAATGTCGGCAGATGGTCCGGGCAGCACAAGAAAGTAAAATAGAGAAAGGGGGCGGCAGTGCGGCTATCCGCTGGCGTTTTTTAGACGGCTGCAAGCGCCCGTTGGAACAATGTGGAAACTTCAGTGGATATCCTTAACAATGAAAATGAATATCCACACCTGTGAATAAGCTATGTAATGCAGATTTGGTGTGCATTATAGCGAAAAAGTGTTCCCCGTGGAACACTTTTGTGGAACTGGAATCCACGAACATTATTGCATGTGGATAAAGTTTATTTGGGTCGTGTGTGGATAACGTGCTAAAAGCTTAAAACTCATGCACTCGCAGAACTTATTTAAAAGGACAGGATTTTTAACTTTATTAGTGTAGGTTTGTGCGCGGCATAGAAACCGGTTTAAAATATGTATCCAAACCTTTATTTCGCATTTAAGGACCTTTTTGGAATCAACCTTCCTTTCCTCCATTTTGTCAATTCTTTTGGTTTTTTTGTGGCTTTGTCCTTTATCGGGGCTGCGGTGACGTTGACCAGGGAGTTGCTGCGCAAACAGCGTGAAGGTCTTCTTAAAAGCGAAGAAGCGATGGTTTGGGTCGGTAAGCCGGCAAGCCCGACCGAACTTGCCTTGAATTTTATCGGAGGATTTGTGGTTGGATACAAACTGCTCGGGTTATTCCTGTCGGATAGTGCACAGACGGCTAACGTACAGGACTTTATCCTGTCTGCCGAAGGCAGTTTGCCTGCCGGGATCATCGTGGGGATATTATCTGCCGGGATGAAATGGTGGGAGAAGAACAAACAGAAACTGCCGCAGCCCCAGGAAAAAAAGGTACGGTACTGGCCTGCGGACCGGGTTGGAGATTTGACCATCTATGCCTTTGTCTTTGGCTTTTTGGGCGCCAAGATCTTTAACAGCCTGGAGACCTGGAATGACTTTGTAAAGGATCCTATCGGGTCTTTGTTCTCTTTCAGCGGCCTTACTTTTTACGGCGGATTGATCTGTGCCGCCGCAGCCATCTGGTATTATGCGAAAAAACATCATATTGGTTTCTGGTATTTGAATGATGCGGCGGCTCCCGGACTGATGCTGGCTTATGGCGTGGGTCGTATCGGCTGTCAGGTGTCGGGTGATGGAGACTGGGGGA
Source organism: Chitinophagales bacterium (assembly GCA_015654595.1). Taxonomy (GTDB): domain Bacteria; phylum Bacteroidota; class Bacteroidia; order Chitinophagales; family Chitinophagaceae; genus Puia. The sequence continues at coordinate 14,224 of JAATGQ010000177.1, forward strand.
TACTAAACAGCGCCTATATCACTTCCCCGGCCGGAAAACCGGTGTTGGCTCAGGCGGGTGACTACCAGCGGGTCATTGCACAGTATAAGGATGTATATCTTCCGCAGTTTGGCGCCTTGGACAAAGTGCCCCATTTGGCCGCGAAGGCGCCTTCCTGGTTACCGGACTGGTTTTTCGCTTATTCTTATCCCCACAACGTGATCAGCGAAGGGGTAAGGATACCTGGTTGTGACGGGCAATTCTGCAGTCAGCTTCCTATACCTGTTTTCCCAACCCCTTTATACGAGATCCTGGTTTGTATAGGACTTTTCTTTGTACTCTGGGCTTTCCGCAAGCGGTTTAAAGTACCGGGGACATTATTTGCCTTTTACCTTATCCTAAATGGAATCGAGCGGTTTTTAGTAGAAAAGATCCGGGTCAATACTAAGTATGATATCTTCGGGTTTCACCCCACACAGGCGGAGTTGATCTCTTCCGGACTGGTGATTGCCGGGCTCGCTATTTATATAATCCTCACCCGGAAGGCCAAAGCTGCAGGTGGGACGCCGCCGGCTGCCCCGGTGGCTTAGCGCTGCGTCTGGACTACCCGCGGTTGACGGTTTGTTTCTCGCCGCCTGCCCGAGTGGATTAAACTGGGTTCGACGGTTGTTTGCCGCCGGCCCGAGTGGCTTAAACTGGGTTTGACGGCTATGCCGCCGGCCGACACGCCGGTCCAAGGGCTTAAACTGCGCTTCTGCTATAGCCCCGCACTGGAATGCCGCTTGCCGTCCGCAGCGGGCTTATCTAGCGCTCGTCCCATCTCAGTTTTATCGCTGCCGACGACACCACGCCAGGCCAGAAAAAAATAATCCTTCAGAGCTGTAACATGCTTTTCCCGTTGGCGTCTTAATCAAGCGACGCGTCTTTTGCTGCCTAACGTCAGGGAATACAGCCCTGGCGTCAAGAAAATTAGCCCCTGGCTCGACTCTGGGATACCTTTACAGCATCACCACAAACATTAACGTTACCAATTATCAAGTAAATAAGCCATCCAACCTAAAGCAATGTTCTATGCAATGCAAAGTACTAATCTTTGTATTGTAATCAACATCGCATGGTTCTTTAAAGAAATTCTAACTGTTCCAAGCACTATAACACTACAACGTTCACAAGATGAGAAACACGAATGCCTTATTAACTGCCGCTTTTGCTTTTTGGGCCCTTGGCGCCACGGCCCAAACCAATGGGAAATTGGAAGGGCATATAGGAAATGCCAAGGGGCAAGCCCTCGAAGCCGTAACGATCACACTGCTCAGCGCTAAAGACTCCTCACAGGTAAAGGTCACCACGACCGACGGCAAGGGAAATTTTGCCTTTGACCATCTTTCCAACGGGAGCTACCTGATACTGGCCTCTTCCATCGGATATGATCCTGCCTATTCCAGCGCGGTCGAATTATCGGCTGCGCATCCTGCCGGCGCCATAGCCCCGGTCCAGTTGCAGCCCGCTTCGGCCAGTCTTGCAACGGTTGCCGTCGTGGCCAGAAAGCCGCTGATCGAGGTAAAAGCCGACCGGACGATCGTCAATGTAGACGCTTCTCCCTCCAACGCGGGATCGACAGCGATGGATGTGCTGGAAAAATCGCCCGGAATCACGCTGGATAAGGACGACAATATCAGTCTGAAAGGCAAGCAAGGGGTGACGGTGATGATCGATAACAAACCGACCTATCTTTCCGCCTCCCAGCTGGCCAGCTATCTGAAGAGTCTTCCGGCTTCGGCGATCGACCAGATTGAGATCATGAGCAATCCTTCTGCGAAATATGACGCTGCCGGCAACTCGGGGATCATCAATATCAAGACAAAGAAGAACAAGCTAAAAGGCTTTAATGGCAATGTCAACCTCACGCAGACACAGGGCGTCTATCCAAAACCTTCAGGCAGCGTCAACCTGAACTATCGAAATGGAAAGGTGAACCTTTTTCTGAACGGCGGCTATGCCCACTGGGAAGGGTTTGAGGATCTGCACATCACCCGCAAATACCTGGATGGGGATGCGGCAAAGACGGTGAATTCGATCTTCATGCAGGAGTCGCAGGGTAGATTCATCAGCCCTGAAGGCAACCTCAAGATAGGCATGGATTATTACTGGACACAAAAAACAACCGTTGGGTTTGTGGTCAGCGGAAACATCAACCCAGAGACCGACCGTCAGACCAGCCATATCCAGTTGATGGACCCGCATTATACGATCGATTCGGTAGTGAACTCTCCGAGCGTCAACAAGACTAACTGGAAGAATGGTTCGATCAACCTGAATCTTCGCCATCAATACGACTCTACCGGCCGCGAGCTGACCGCTGATCTTGACTATGTGCGGTATGGTTCCGTCAGCAATCAGAATTTCGACAACCAGACTTATTCTCCCGGTATGGACCTGCTTAGCGAGGATATCCTGACCGGCCATCTTCCCAGCACGATCAATATTTATACGTTCAAGTCGGATTATACGCATCCCTTCAGGAAGACCCTTAAACTCGAAGCAGGCGTCAAGTTCAGCTATGTCAATACGGATAATACGGCAGATTACTACAACCTGGTCGGTGGCCAGGAACAGGTAGACACGACAAAGACCAATCGGTTCAAATACAAAGAGAACATCAATGCGGCTTATGTGAACCTGAGCAAGACAATAAAGAAGTGGACGATCCAGTTGGGTCTACGGGCAGAAAATACCAACTATTCCGGCCACCAGCTGGGCAACGGTATCTCGGTGATCAACAGGGATTCATCCTTCTCGAAAAGCTATATTAATCTTTTCCCGACCACCTATATCAGTTACGAGCTCAATAACAAAAACACGTTCTCGGTGAACTATGGCCGTCGTATCGACCGCCCGGCCTACCAGGATCTTAATCCCTTTCTTTTCTTCCTGGACCAATACACTTACCAGGCCGGCAATCCTTATCTGCAGCCGCAGTACACCAATAATGTAGAACTGTCGCATACCTATAACCATTTTCTGACCACCACACTGAACTACAGTTATACATCGAACTTCTTCTCGCAGACCTTCCAGCAATCCGGGCAGGCGACCATCATCCGCAACGGGAATATCGGCAGCCGTCAGAATGCAGGGATCGCGGTCAGCGCACAGGTTCCTGTTACAAAATGGTGGACCACGGTCTTATACGGTAATCTCAACTGGAATAAGTTTGCTGGAATGCTATATGGTGACAATATCAATATCTCCGCTACGACCTTCCTGTTTAACATGAACAACCAGTTCAGCTTTCCCGGAGGCTGGAATGCAGAGCTTTCCGGCTTTTACCGGACCCGCGGGGTGGAAGGGCAGGTGCTGATCGATCCGCTGGGACAGGCGACAAGCGCCATTTCCAAAAAGGTGCTGAAAGACAAGGGAAGTATCAAGGTCAGCTTCAAGGATATGCTGTATACGAACAGCCCCAAGGGTACGATCGATTTTCAGCAGACAGAAGCCTCCTTCAGAAACAGGCATGATAGCCGGGTAGTTGCGTTCACCTTTACCTATAACTTCGGCAAGCCGCTGAAGGGTATTGGGAACAGACACAACGAGGGTGGGTCCACCGAAGAACAGGGTAGGGTGAAGTCCGGCGGACACTAATTAATGCTTTTTCATTATTTTTGCCGTTCAACTTTCGTATATGCCATCCTTTGATATCGTTAGTAAAGTAGATCAGCAAACATTAGATAACGCCGTCAACGTGACCAAAAAAGAGATCACCAACCGGTTTGATTTTAAGGACTCCCCGGTAAAGATCGAGCTGAATAAGAAAGACATGAAGCTCGACCTCGAAGCGGAGAGCGATATGAAGATCAGGCAGGTGGTCGACGTGCTGATCAGCCGTTCGATGAAACAGGGGCTGGACCCATTAGTCTATGATCTTTCCAAGGAACCTTATGTCAGCGGCAAAGTCACCCGCCAGGAGATACCGGTCCGTAACGGTCTGAAGCAGGAAGATTCCAAAAAGATTGTCAAACTGATAAAGGACTCCGGTCTCAAGGTACAGGCGGCGATCATGGACGACCTGGTCCGCGTAACCGGTAAAAAGATCGATGACCTGCAGGCCGTCATCAAGCTTTGCGGCGGTGCTAACCTCGGAATTGCGCTGCAATACGTCAATATGCGCGATTAAATACGGATTTTTTTGGTTCAACCGGAAAAAACGCCTACCTTTGCACCCTTAATAAAAACTGTACGGCCAAATCCGTACAACCTTTAAATAGAACAATCATGAAAAAAGGTATCCACCCGGCTAATTACCGATTCGTTGTTTTCAAGGATATGAGTAACAACACGACTTTTCTGAGCAAATCTTCTGCACAGTCAAGAGAAACCATCAAGTGGGAAGATGGCAACGAATATCCCCTGATCAAATTGGAAATTTCAAATACTTCGCATCCCTTCTTCACTGGTAAGAACGTACTCGTAGATACAGCGGGTCGTATCGACAAGTTCAAGAAGCGTTACGAGAAGAAGGCCAAATAATTGGTTTTTCAAGAAACTTAAAAAAAGGTCGGCTCCAAGAGCCGGCCTTTTTTTAGTTTTATACCATGGATATCTTATTGCTTGAAGAAGCCTCCTGCTCATACGATCTGCAGCCTTTCACCCTGACGCGCTCCATCCTCGACATCCGGATGGGTATCCTGACCCTTCGCGAAAAATGGGCTCATTATCTTGGTCAGGACGCGTTTCGGTTATCGACCGGTGAACATAGAGGTCCGGCATTGCCCGCCAATCTCTTGCCCAACGCGGAGCTGGCAAGTCTCGTCCGTCGTGAGCTGGAGTATGGTCCCCTGACTTCGGCCGGAGTCGAAAGACTGCTCGTGCATGGCCGCCTCATCCGTTATCCCTGGGATATCTTTCATTACAACAACGAAGCGTTAAGAGAAGACTTTACGCTACTGACCAGCGGCCGGCAATCACAGCCTATCCCCGCTGGCGTACAGGCGATCGCCCCGGAACAGATCTTTATCGAAGCGGGAGCGAAAGTCAGCTTCTCTATTCTCAATGCATCTACCGGACCCATTTATATCGCACGTGATGCGGAGATCATGGAAGGCTCGCTGATCCGCGGTCCCTTTGCGGCGGGGACAGGCGCATCGGTAAAGATGGGGACAAAGATCTATGGCGCCACCACACTGGGGCCTTATACAACGGCTGGCGGCGAGATAAAGAACGTCGTCTTCTTTGGCTATTCCAACAAAGGGCACGACGGCTATCTGGGCGATGCGGTGATCGGGGAGTGGTGCAATCTTGGCGCCGGTGTGTCTGCCTCCAATCTGAAGAATAATGCCAGCGATGTACGGGTCTATCACCCGGCGACGGGGACCTGGCGTTTGGCAGGGATGAAATGCGGTCTGTTGATGGGGGATTATTCCCGCGCCGCGATCAATACTTCCTTTAATACGGGTACCGTAGTTGGTGTGGCTTGCAATGTATTTGGAGACAGGATGCCGCCCAAATATCTTCCGGACTTTAGCTGGGGCGGGGAAGGGAATGTCCGCTATGAATGGGACAAGGCGCTGAGGGACATCGCCAATTGGAAGAAACTGAAAAATCAATTGCTGAGCGAAACAGAAATTATGCGTTTAAAACATATTTTTGGGCAATTGAATAATTAAACATTCCAATCAATGAGACAACAAATAGCCGCTGCTAACTGGAAGATGAATCTGACCTATCAACAAGGGGAAGAACTGCTGGATAAGATCCTGAAAGAGAACATCTCCCTTGGCGAACATCAGCAGGCGGTTTTTGCCGTTCCGTTCCCTTATTTGAGCATGGCTCATCAAAAGCTTTCCGGCAAGAAGAACTACGCCACGTCCGCACAGAACTGCTATGACCAGAAAGCCGGCGCCTTTACCGGTGAAGTCTCTGCCGAAATGCTGAAGTCTATCAACATCCGCTACTGTGTTTTGGGACATAGCGAAAGAAGAGAATATTTTCACGAGAGCAACCAGTCCCTTGCAACAAGGGTAAAGCTTTGTCTGGACAACGGCATAACACCCATCTTCTGTTGCGGGGAAACGCTGAGCATCCGTGAAGTCGGTGCGCAGGAAGGCTATGTAGAAACACAGCTGATGGAATCTTTGTTTCATTTCTCCGAAGAAGATATCCGAAAGATCGTTATCGCTTATGAACCTATATGGGCTATCGGAACGGGCAAAACAGCTACCGTCGAACAAGCCCAGGAAATGCACGCGCATATCCGTGCGATCATTGCCAAAAAATACGACCAGAATGCTGCCGACAGCATTTCTATCTTATATGGCGGCAGCGTAAAAGCCAACAACGCCAAGGAACTGTTCAGCTCTCCTGATGTGGACGGCGGACTGGTTGGCGGCGCATCGCTGGTGGCAGCCGACTTTATCGCCATCATCCGTGCGTTGAAATGATTGAACGCCTGATCGGCAATGGTGCTACCGAAGCCGACCGTCGGAGGATCATCCGTGGGACGGTTCATTCTTTCCTGATCCAGGGAGGTTCTGTAGCATTGGTCTTTGCTTCCAACTGGTGGCTGGTCCGGAGCACCGATCCGGCAGATTACGGGTTATATGTCCATGTCTTTAACTGGGTCAGCCTGCTGAGTGTAGCAGTGATGGGGGGATGGGACGACATGGTGCTGGCGCAGTTGCCCCGTTATATTCGTGGTGACGCGGCTTATCGGGTTCGCCCGATGGCAGGAAAAGCCAACCGCTATATCCTGGGCGCATCGATCATCGTTGGCGGCAGCTTTCTTGGCGCAATCACGCTTTTCCCGTTAAAAACATTAAGCGAACACCGGCTGCTATTCCAGATCGGAATGGCAGCCGTCTTTTTTTCGGCCTGTCTCTCGCTCAACCAGATGATCCTCCAGGCATTGAACCATATCCGGCTTAGCCAGCTGGTAGAAAAGCTCGTCCGGCCTTTATTGCTGATCGGGGTGGTCGGACTCTTTCATTGGGCGGGATGGGGCTTTGACGCCCGACGGCTCGTTGTGCTGGGGACCGTGGTAACGGCCTGCTGCGCCCTGTTCGTCCTGTACCTGGTGGGACAAAAAACAAAACGGTATGCCGTGATGGCGCCCGTTGCCGCCCCGCCTGAAAAGCATTCAAAGAAAATGATGGCCTTTTTCGGGATCAGCCTGCTCAACCTGCTCAGCACAAAGGTGACGATGTTTATCCTGCCCGGGCTGACCAACGAGGCAGATCTGGGCATCTTTAATATCTGCTACCGGTTTGCAGACCTGCTGATCTTTCCTTTCTTCTTGATGCACACCGTCCTTCCTCAGCTCTTTGCTCATCATACGGAATCAGAACGCGGTTACACGCAGTCGTTATATAGCGAAAGTAATCGCCTGATGGCCTTGCTTGGTCTTCCCCTGCTGGCGTTCAACCTGTTTGCGGGAAAATGGCTGCTGCATTTATATGGACCGGGATATGTAGCGGGCTATACGGCGCTGATCTATATCAGTATTGCACAGTTCCTTTTTTCTTTGTTCGGCCCGGCCAATACGATCCTGATGATGCAGGACAAACAGCGGTATTCGGCTGTCTGTCTCCTGGTCTACGTGCTCGTGCTGGCGGCGACGAGCCGGTGGCTGATACCGCTGCAGGGGATTACCGGCGGAGCGTTGGCGATCCTGATCAGCAGCGGAGTATACAATATCCTGCTGACGGTGGTGCTTTGGCGAAGCTGTGGTATTCGTTCGCCGTTGATATTCTTTTTGGGTAAACCAAAGGAGTAACGCACAGGCTTTTCATCGTGCCCTGCCAGGCAACAGTGCCGCCTTTTTCGCTTCTTCTCAGCGTTAATCGGATTTTGCGGGCAGATCCATGAGCCTTCGGAAGGCCTCATCAAAATTTTTACGGTTAAAATACAGCAAGGCCTGCGCAATTTCGTTGCGGAGCGCTGACCGATAGGCGTCGTCCTGTAACATCTTTTCCAGGTATTGCTTAATGTCATCGGGGCTGTGATAGGTCAGCATGGCCGGCCGGAAGGGGACCGGAATCGTGAAATCTGAAGGTACGAGCGCGGGCACTGGCGACAACAGCAGGTCGGCGGTCAGCCCGCTGGCGGTGGTTTGACCATAGGTCTCGGGGCTGTTGCGGCTGCTGGTCTTGTGGACGTTGAGCGGACTCCAAAGCAGATCGGCAGCGGTGATCTGTGCTTCATATTCCTGTTCGGCGACATAGCCGTCAAAAGAGAGCAGTTGAAATGAAACGCCCGTCAGCGGGCGTAGACGGCTGATGACCATCTGCGCATAGGGAGAAGCGGCATTGCCAAGGATGACCAGACGAACAGGTTTTGAAAAGGGAAGGTGACGGCAAAAGAAATCGATCACCCCGTCGTAGTCGCGGCGGTTTGCTTCGATAGAACCAGGGATCACGATCGTGAATGGGGGCGCCGGCACACTCGGATTCAGGTGGGGTTCTGAAACAGGCATTGATAGGACGGCCGGCTCCGCGGCCTCGGGGCGGGGCTTATCGGGTGCTGTCGCTGGCGGCCGGGACGCGGTGTTGCCCGCAGGTCCGCTTCCCCTATAAAACCGCGAAGGAATAAACACAACAACGGCGGAAGGCAGCTTTTTCTGAACGCGTTCCACCATGGCCGGCAGAAAGCAGGTATAATGCAGGATACGTTGATGCAGGATCAGCTTGGCGACAGTCTCTGTCCAGTCTCGAAGACCGCGAAAGGACCGCGCAAAATATTCGTTCACTTCATGAACCGTAAGGCTGACCTGCAGGTCCGGGTCGCTGCAAAGCAGCAGTGCAAATAACAGCAGGTTGTTGTCGAGCGTTGCCAGGTGAAGATGACTGTAGCGGTGCTTTCGGAGGAATGAGAACATCCGAAGGATAAAACGTCGGTTGGGGCAGTCGTCCGGCTGAATGATGAACCGCGTTTTTGGCCAGCGGGCAGAGAGATCGTTGTGGCCGGAAAGGTTGTCGTAAGAAATGCGTTTGAGGAACAGCGTTACTGCATCGAAATCAGCTTCGCTGCTGTCGAGCAAGGCCGGGAGATTTTCGTGGTGGGTGGTCTCGTAGAGGACGATGCGGCGAAGGGGACCTGGTGTATTGCGGGTGCTGAAGGACGATCCGCGTTGTGCATCGTCGGCCGGTCTTCCGCGCTGCCGCCCAAGCAACAGCGTCACTCCGCCCATCAATACCGTCCAGTAAGGGATATGCATGATCAACAGATCCGCAGCGACAAAGGCTGCCGCCAGCCCCAGTAGCAGCCGGTCGTAACGCCGGGTAAAAAAGCCGGCCACAAAGCTGGCTTCGAGCGTAACACCTGCTGCATAGATCCACCAGGACAAGCCAGGGTGATCGATCAGGAAACTGTAAAACCGGCAGCGAAGCGTGTCGCAGCCAGCAGTAAGCAGCTCGCCGTGATGCACGAGCAGTATCCTGCTCATTTCTTCGGTATTGAATAACGCGCCGCGGGCTATTTTCCACGCTGCAGCGGAAAAGAAAAGATAGCAGAAGTAATACCGGCAGCCGGCCAGCCAGCGGTAGAAATGATCTTCGCGCCGGATGCAAAAGGCGACGGGGATCAGGAGATAAAGGATAAAGGGTTCGTGGTGGACCTGCCAGAAAATGTCGGCGAGGAGAAGATAAAGGGCCCAGAACAGGATAAAGACCAATCCCGGCAGCCAGCTTCCCGGAATGCGCCGGCGAACGGTGATGATCAATGGAACCGGCAGCAGGAAGGCCAGCCCGTCGGCAAGCCCAAAACTAAAAGGATGATGGATCATCCATTTGGGAAGACCCGTAGCGATAAGCGCCAGCTCCGAAAGGTCACGGTTATAGTTGAAGAAAATAGGCTGGTATTGGAACAACAGCCGCTGATCGAGAAAAAAGAACAGCAGGACAGCGTAATAAAACGCAAAGTAAACGACCAATAGCCTTTTTTGATCCCGTATTACCTTCATGCCTTAGGGGTTGATCCGGATTTCTTTTTTTAGCAATACCATCCGGCCATCCGTATACCGGTACCAGGCCTTGTCGACCTGCAGCGTGTGGACGGGATGGCCGAGGATACGTCCAAGATAGGTCTTGTACCAGACCGGGAAACGGCTGGACAGGTCTCCCGCATTATCCAACGGTCCTCCC
>JAATGQ010000031.1 GCA_015654595.1 Chitinophagales bacterium
AAGGATTTGCACGCAGCTGTTTTAACATGGCCCTCAGCAAAAAATGGCCGCTGTACCTTTCTACCAAGAACACGATCCTGAAGAAATACGACGGCCGCTTCAAAGACATATTTGAAGATATCTACCAGGCTGAATTCAAACAAAAATTCCAGGAAGCCGGTATCGTTTACGAACACCGCCTGATCGATGACATGGTCGCCTCCGCATTGAAATGGAACGGCAATTTTGTTTGGGCTTGTAAGAACTACGATGGCGACGTTCAGTCCGACTCCGTTGCACAAGGCTTTGGCTCTCTCGGTCTGATGACTTCTGTACTGGTAACGCCTGATGGCGAGACCATGGAAGCAGAAGCCGCTCACGGTACGGTTACCCGCCACTACCGCGACCACCAGGCCGGTAAGCCCACTTCCACCAACCCTATCGCTTCCATCTTTGCATGGACACGTGGTCTGGCTTTCAGAGGGAAGAAGGACGGCAACCAGGAACTGATCAACTTCGCCGACGCACTCGAAGCTGTTTGTATCGAAACGGTAGAGGGCGGCAAGATGACAAAGGATCTTGCCGTTTGTATCCACGGCAACAAGGTTGAACATGGTAAGCACTACCTGTACACCGAAGAGTTCCTGGACGCTATCGACCAGAACCTGCAGGCCAAACTGAAATAAACACTCAGTAGTACTTTATATAAAGCCGCCGGGTAGTGACTATCCGGCGGCTCTCGCCGCCGCAAAGCACGACGCCTGACAATCCGCCGAGCCTCACAGCGCCCAGCCGCTCCTGCCGCCCGCCATCCCCTGGCCTGTCATCAACATGTGCGGCGCCCATATGCTCCGGCTTATCCATCCAGCCCCGCTCTTCTATCCGAATGCCCCAGCGGCTTATTTGGATTGATCCGGTCCCGAACCAGCTGCTTCAACTCCTTCACCTCAGGAAAACGTCCCTCCAGTCTCCTGTCAAACAACACTTCCCCATCCACTGAAACGATATAAGTTCCGGCCGTCATCGACGGCTGCAGGCTTAGCGCATATACATCACCGGTAAAAGTCGTCAGCAGCTCCTGCGCCATATAGGCCGCTCTTAACATCCATCCGCACTGCGGACAATATTCGATATTGATAACTGGTTTCATTCGTCTGACTGATAAATAGGCTTCATCACATTGCCCGTCTTTTCATGACATCCGCAATTGTTTCCCCACACCGCCATACCATCTACAAAATGCTCACATTTCCAGATCGGAGCCTCGTGTTTGATCCGATCGATAATATAGCGGTTAGCAGCATACGCTTCTTCCCGATGCGCAGCTGCCGTGATCACGACGACAGCCGTCTCTCCGATCGCCAGCCTGCCTGTTCGATGCACGGCTATCGCCGCCTTCAACGCCCATTTGGCCCGCGCTTCCGTAAGGATCCCGGCGATCATCTTCTCCGCCATCGGTTCATAGGCTTCGTACTCCAGGCAATCCACAGGATTTCCTTTATTGTTATCCCGCACTTCGCCGCTGAACAATACGACCGCGCCCGCACCAGGATGATGTCCCGCCGCCAGCAATCCCACGATGTCCAACGGCAAAGCCGAAAGATGTGTATAACGTCCGGCAACAGCCCCGGATTCCATCCCCACGCCCGACCGACCGGCAGCCATACCCTGCCCGGTCTGCGCCTCCGTGTCACGAGCAGCCGCCTCCGCGGTCGTCGTATCAAATGCAACGGCGTTCCTATCCCCCGCTGCTCGGGGGGATGATGACGATCGTATCATGCTGCTTCAATTTAAACGTGTGATCGATAAACCCTTCTTCCACTGCAAAACGGCAAGTCGATAAAAGCTCGCCAGCCGCGACATTCATCCCTATTAAAACCTGCTTCAGCTCATCGGTATTACCGACAGGCTCCTCCACCTCGAACTCGGTATCAAAATAGTTCTTTAATCCTGCGTATACGTGTATTGTCATAGTTTACCCTCCGACGCCGTAGCACGGCGTATTATTATCCTCCTATATGCAGCATGCGCTGCCCGACATGCCGAAGTTACCCATTTTTTTCCACTGCCTTGAAACCAGGACCATCTTCGCCGCAGAGACGATCCAAACATATTATAAATAAATACATTCAACTAACAGAACAATGGAACCTAAAATATACTCTTATAATATGGCCTATATAATAAAAACAGTCCTTTTTAGACCTGTTTTACATAAATCACACTTCATTTTAAAGTATATTTATTTTAATAATGCAAAATTTTTAGAAGTTAAAGGATAGATTGCAGCATGAAGAAGAAAACCAGCACCTGCGACGGGAAAAGTTGTTTTTTGTGCAGCCGTTGTCTGCCGGAATGGCTCCCTGCCGTGCATGCGCACAAAAAGAATATACAGTATAAGAAAGGAGAAACGATCTTTCATGAAGGCGAGGAAGTAAAGGGGATCTACTTTGTGTACGAAGGGACGGTGAAAGTACATATGAGGTGGGGAACGGAAAAAGAACTCATCGTACGTTTTGCCCAACGCGGCGATATCTTTGGACATCGGGGGCTCGGTCACGATAAACACTATCCGATCTCCGCCACTGCGCTTGAGCCAACCACGGCCTGCTATATCGATATCGAATTCTTCCGGGCCACGCTCAAGGTCAACCCGGACTTTACGCAAGGGCTGCTGCATTTCTTCGCCGATGAATTACAGGAATCCGAAAGAAAGATGCGCAATCTGGCACACATGCAGGTCAAGGGGCGTATGGCACAGGCCTTGCTGCACCTCCAGGAAAAGTTCGGCGCCGGCGAAGACGGTCAACTCCGCATCACGCTCAGTCGCCAGGACCTTGCCTCGCTTGTGGGGGCAACCTACGAAACTGTTTTCAGGATCATCAATGAATTAGCGCAGGAGCAGTTGATCCTTCCCGATGGAAAACAGATCTCGATCCTTGATCCCATAAAACTGAATGATTATACAAAGGAATAACACAGGACTTCCGTACCCGCCGATAGGTCCGCGCTGGCTGCAGGATGCAGCGCAAGCCCATTGGCCTGACGGCCAAGCCGGATATCCCCCGAGCCATTGATTACAACCTCTTCGAGCCGCGCTGGCTGGCCGCTGAGGTAGACCGGAAAGAAATCATCCAAGGGCGTCTTCTTTTTCCGACCTGCCGCCAGCGGCAGACCCAGAGGCTCCGGTACCGTCAGTCCGCTGCAGGCATATAAATAAGGTCGGATCAGCAGGATCATATTTACGAGAGAAGAGAAGGGGTTCCCCGGCAAAGCAAAGATCATCGTCCCATCCGGATGATACCCGCACCAGGTCGGTTTCCCCGGCCTTATAGCCATCCTGTGAAAAAGCCGGACTACCCCGGCAGACTCCAATACCGCCGGCACATGATCGGCATCTCCAGCCGATACACCGCCGCATACAATAACAATATCAACGCAATCCGCGGCAGCCGTTCTACCGTAAGCTCCGCACATCCTAAGGTTGCCAGCAGTCCTATCACTGCAGGGTCACAACGCAGGGATCGATCGATCACCACATCACCGGCTTTCAGGTCCTCACCCTTCCGCGCTATATTCTGGAATAACTTCCACGCGGCTTTGTTGATAGTTGATCAATGGCCGCCTCCTTTCTTCATTTTTCGCGCATGAAATACCGCGGGCAGTATCGCCTCCAGCGACTCCCTGGCGCCATCGCTGGAACCCGGCAGCGTCACCACCAGCGTATGCGCAATCGACCCCGCTACTCCCCTGCTCATCATCGCCATCGGCGTCCGCATCTGCCCATAGCTCCGCATCGCCTCGGCAATGCCATCCGCATCCCTCTCCAGAATTTCCTTTACCGCACTGACCGTATTATCACGCGGCCCCAATCCCGTGCCCCCGGTCGTGAATATAAATTGAATATCTTCAGTTACCCATTTACGTAACTGATCCTGGATCACGCTCTTTTCATCGGGAACTACCGCATAATGTCTCACGTCGGCACCCGCCTCCGCCAGCATATCCCGGATGATTACTCCACTCTTGTCCTCCCGCTTTCCGGCGGCGGTAGAATCGGAACAAACCAATACCGCACAAGACGGCGGCGATGCAAAGTATTTCTGCCGGTCGCTCTTTCCGCCTCTCTTTTCCAGCAGCCGGACCGACCCGATCTCCAGGGCCTTATCCACGGGCTTTAGCATATCGTACAACTCTAACGCCGCCACTGTTACGCCCGTCAATATTTCCATCTCTATCCCTGTCCGGCCAATCGAACGCGCCTCTCCATAGACGACAATTCCTTCACGTCCAAAAACCGCCTCATCAAACCATTCGTTGTGCAATTCTCTGTCCAGGAAGGTAAAAGTAAGGTCCATCCCATCGATCGCAACGGGATGACAATGCGGCAGCAGCTGCGGCGTATGCTTGGCGCCAAGAAAACCGGCCGCCCTCGCCACATCGAAAAGGTTACCTTTCGGCAGCTGTTCGGTACGGATAAGTTCCTGCGTACCCGCAGAGCAAAACAGGATACCGACCGCCCGGGCAGTGCGCAAGGTCATCGGCTTATGAGAAATATCACGCATAAGGACAGGAAATTTATACAAAAGTATCGAAACCGGTATACACTAAACAAGAAAGCTACAGGACTATTACCCTGGATAAAGCTTGTTATCCGGAGCAGCCTGTAGCTTTCTTTACGGGGTAACAACCCCTGGGGAAGATTATTTAAATTTCTTTGCGTCTTCGAGGAACTTAGCCAGACCGATGTCAGTCAGCGGATGCTTCAGCAGACCCAGGATCGGCTCCAGCGGAGAAGTGATCACGTTAGCTCCGGCTTCAGCGCACTTTACGATGTGAAGGCTGCTGCGGATAGAAGCTGCGAGGATCTGTGTTTCATAGCCCTGTACAGAATAAATTTCCGCAATCTGGGCGATCAGTTCAACCCCATCCCAATTCGCGTCATCGATACGACCGATGAAGGGAGATACATAAGTAGCGCCAGCCTTTGCAGCCAGGATTGCCTGACCAGCGGAGAATACCAGCGTACAGTTGGTCTTGATACCGTTGTCGGAAAACCATTTCAAGGCCTTGATGCCGTCCTTGATCATCGGAACCTTCACAACGATGTTCGGATGAATAGCATGCAGTTTCTTTCCTTCTTCAACAATTGCGTTGAATTCTGTCGACACTACTTCAGCACTTACGTCTCCGTCTACCAGTTCTGCGATCGTCTTGTAATGGTTGGTAACCGCCGCTTCACCAGAGATGCCTACCTTGGCCATCAGGGAAGGATTGGTCGTTACGCCATCTAAAATTCCTAAATCGTTTGCTTCTTTAATTTGAGCCAGATCGGCTGTGTCAATGAAGAATTTCATAAAAGATTGCTTTATTGGATAAAGATACTATATAATCCTTGCAGAAAGAGGGGGAAATAAAAAATGGCAAAGTTACTTATATCGCACCGCTACGACCACCTACCGTTGCTGCCTTCCGGCCCTGGCGGGGTTCAGCGGGAGCTGGTCGTATAAGACTTTGCCGGCACAAAGATAAGGATATTCATTTCACGAACAAGCAAATAATTTTATTTTCTGTTGTATCAATTACTGTTTTACTGAATTGAATTTGGATAAGCCGATCAGTTCATCCGCTCTTCCTGCCGGCGGACGATAATATACCAGTATAATATATTCGTTTTGTGTTGCGATATGATTGCCTTCTGTAAATGCGAAAGAGGGTTTCATGGTCGGATCATTTTTATCCACGGTCACGTATTCATAACTATAATAGCCATTCTTCAACTGGAATGTCCGCTCGAATCTTCCCTTGTCCGCGTTGAATGTCATCCTGCTGGAGTCGTTCAGTCCTCCGCCGGTAAAGTTCCCCAATACGTACACGTCCTTGTCGGCAAAGGCTTCTATGTCCTTCGGCACAAAGCTGAAGTGAACATTGGCGTAGTCTGTCTGGTATTGCGCATTGATACTTTCGGTCGTCTGGATATAGAATTTGCCATTGTAATCCTTGTAATAGTAGTAATCCATCTTCGACCGGTCCCCATCGGGCTTTGCAATGACATCGTACACATTGTTGTTGTCGGTAGCGCTTTGTACCCTGTCGCTCAGATACCGGAAACTCTGCAGGTCGAGCCAGCGGTATTCCATCCCGCCTTCGAACAGAATGGCATCGTCTGTATTGTATTGGAGATCGTTATTAAAATACAAATTGGGTTTGATCCCATGAAGCGCATTGTCCCAACGATAATTTTGCAGGATCACCACCTTTATCTGATCCAGCGCGTTCGTTGGGTTGACGGACGCCACATTCAGCCGAAGCTGTATACGCTGGTGTGTAGCAGACAGATCGAAATTCAGCGGCTGCAGGAACTGCGACTCGATACTGATCTTGGAATTGGAGACCAGGAACCGCTTTGTAAACGCCAGTTTGGATGTATCCCCATCCAGGAATACCTTCAGCATATAATTGCCCGAATGGATCACCTGGCAATTGGGATCCGGAAAAACAGCCTGATAATGGGTATACCGGGTTTGAGAAATAGAAGATAACTGATAGTTCTCGATCCGGATCTGGTTAAACCCTTTTATATAATCGAACTCGGTGACTTCCGCCGGCGTCCAGTCCTCGTTGCAAAGCACCACCGAATAGTAATAATTCTTTACTGTATTATCCAGGTCGTCAAAATGCAATTCCAGCTGATCGCTTGTCCCCAGTCTTAAGATCGGATATCCCAGCTGGTTGCCGGCCATATATAACTGCGGCGTCCGGATGGAAGGCGAATAAACAAAGTCCGGCGTCTGGGCCAGGCCCCTTCCCGCTGTAAAAAATCCGAAAAGGAACAGGATTATTACGTATCGACTCATGATAAGTGAATTGAATAATTAGATCAATATTAGCTATTTTTGTCCGTACCACCGGTCCGAAAGGATCTTCTTAACAATGAATGTAGCAGCCTTTATAGCCCGGCGCATCGCTTTTAACCGTGAACGGTCTTTTTCGAGATTTATTATCCGGCTGGCCATCACGGCCACCGTCATCAGCGTTGCCGCCATGCTCATCACCCTGGCCTTTACCAACGGCTTCCAATATGCGGTCGGCCAGAAGGTCTTTAATTTCTGGGGCCATATCCGCGTGCAGCAGTATACGCCTTCCGGCAACCTCGCCGAAGAGCCGCCCATCCAGCGGAACGATACCGTCCTGCATGTGCTGCGCAACGACAGGGACATCACGACCATCCAGGCTTATGCTACCAAGAATGCCATCGTGAGGGGAAAGGAGGGGATCGAATATGTACTGCTAAAAGGAGTAGAAAAGGGGTATGATTTCAGTCATCTGCAGCCTTTCCTCAAAAGCGGACGCTGGCTTCATTTTACCGACAGCGGTTACTCCAACGAGGTCGTTCTTTCCGCTTATACCGCCGATCAGCTCAAACTAAAGACGGGCGATAAATTACTGGTCTATTTCATACAGCAGCAGGGCGACCTGCGCGTACGCCCGGTTACCGTGGCCGGTATCTTTAAGACGGGGATCGAAGACTATGACAAGATCATGGCCATCGGCGATCTGAAGCTCATCCAGCGGCTCAACAACTGGACCTCCGATCAGATCGGGGGGTACGAACTCTTTACCCGCGATTTTAAAGACGCCGACCGGGTAGACAGCCTGCTGTTTCCGCAGCTCCCCCAGGGCTGGATCAGCCGCACCATCACGGATATCTATCCCAATATCTTCCAGTGGCTGAACCTGCAGGACAAGACCGTATGGCTTATCCTCGGCATTATGATCGTCGTGGCCACCCTCAACCTCATCACCTGTCTCATCATCCTTGTTCTTGAAAGAACCCGGATGATCGGCATTCTCAAAGCTATTGGCAGCCGTAATTTCTCTATCCAGGTACAATTCCTTTACCAGGGCGCCATCATTACCGTTATCGGTATCCTGGCAGGCGATATCCTCGGTTTGCTTGTCTGCTGGCTCCAGCAGCGCTATGGGTTTATCACCCTTCCGGAGGACGCTTACTTTATCTCAAAAGCCGTGATCAAATTCGAATGGTGGCATCTGCTGGCGGTCGATCTGGGCACTTTCGTGATCTGCTTCCTCGTGCTGCTGATACCGACCATCGTCGTCCGAAAGATGCAGCCCGTCCGCGCGATTCAATTCCGTTAGACACCGGCCGTCCACCAGGCAGCTGCTGCAAGCTTTATCGAACACCTGTCGTCAGATGCGACAGGATGATCCCCGTCGCCACTGCTGCATTCAGCGACTCGGCCTGACCTATCCGGGGGATCGTCGTCCGCCGGGTAGCCATCGCCTGAAGCTCCTGGCGGATACCCTTTGACTCATTGCCGATCACCACAAACCCATTCTCCGCCTTACCCATTTCATACAGATCCTCCCCTTCCAGCAAAGCCGCATACACGGGCAGATCGGGGTAAGCCCCGACCACCGCGGCAATATCTTCATAAGTAACCCTTACTCTGCTGATGCTGCCCATCGTCGATTGAACCGCCTTCGCATTAAAAACATCCGCACTATCCGGGCTGCACAACACTCTCGGCACCCCAAACCAATCTGCAATCCGCACGATCGTCCCCAGGTTACCCGGATCCTGAATACCATCCAGCACCAAACTAAGCCCCTTCCGGAGATCCGGTTCCGCGAATACGGGCTTCTCGAATACGGCAATCACCTGGTTGGGTGTCGAAAAGCCCGACAACCTCCCCAGGTCAATTTCATCCACTATCGTCAATGGCAGGCCATGCCCCGCCGCCGATCTTAACCCAGGCCCATTCCCCGTATGCGTTGCGCTATCCACCGCCTGGGCTCCCGCCCCAGCCCACTCCTTCAACGCATAGATCTGCCGGACACGCAGGTTTGGCGCCGTCAACAGCTCGTTAACCATCTTAGGCCCCTCCACGACAAAGACCCCTTCTTCATCCCTAAATTTTTTATGGCCCAAACTTTGAATATATTTGACCTGCGATTTTGTTACCTGCATCATTCTTTGTTAATATACAAAAACGTTAAATCGAATTGGGTTTGTTAAATCTGTTTACGTCACAGCGCCGGCAATTTACTGTATTTCTCAACCCACTACTGCTGTCTGTTGTCGTATTCTCTCTATTCATCACCTCCTGTTCGATCCTTCCCATCACCCGTCCCCGAAAATATCCGCCTCATCAGCCCTTCGTTTTCTCCGTTAATATAAAGGTAGAAGGCAATAACCTCAAACCCGACGAGAAAAAAGATCTTGCCGTCCGGCTTTCCAACCAGCTGGACGACAGCCTTCGCATCCAGATCGTCAACTATGCCGGCCTCTACCAGAAAATAATGTACCCGCCTGTTTTCGATACGAACAATGTCAGACGTTCTATCGGCTACATGGTCGCGCTGCTCAATTCGATCGGCTATTTTACCACCCAGATTAAAGATACGATACGGCGCGACACTGCCCGTAACCATAATCCTAAGAAATGGCGCCATTGGGCCGTCAACATCGACTTCACCGTCCTGCCCGGCAAGCAGCTGAAACTCGATTCCATCGGCTATTCCCTCTCCACTCCTGCACTCCAGGCACTGGCCATGCAGTCCCGAAGTCAGTCGCTGCTCAATAAAGGAAATCCATATTCCAAAGCGCTGATCTCTGCAGAACTCGACAGGCTCGTGACTTTGTTCCGTAACAACGGGTATTTTTATTTTTCGAAAGACGACCTCTACGTGGAAAGGGATACGGTCGTCGCCGCTCTTATCGACCCCAACCTCGATCCCTTCAGACAAGCCGAACTGCTGCAGGAACTCCAGCAGAAAAGGGAAAAACCGACCATCAATGTCGTTATCCTGCAACGTCCCGTCAAAGACTCGACACATATCCGTCCTGACAAGGTTGGCCACATCACCGTCTATCCGGATCTTTCGGTCCGCCTCGACGACTCGGTCACCGTGAGCACGATAGACACCAGCACCGCGCATGGTATTACGCTGATCTCCCATCTGGACCGGTTCAAACCCAAAGTGCTGACCAATAATATTTATATCACACCCGGCCAGATCTTTCGCCAGGATGATTATATCCGCACCCTCAACCGCTTTAGCCAGATGGGCGCCTGGCAGCAGGCCTCCTTTACTTTTACGCACGCCGACAGTTCGGATTCGGTGATCAACGGCACGCTTCGCCTTTATCCTGCAAAAAAACAATACCTCAACGCTGACTATGAGATCAGCCGCAATACAAACGACATCGTTACGGCGACAAACCTGTTTGGGGTCAACCTGAACCTTGGTCTGCGAAACCGCAACGCCTATAAGCAATCCGTCCTTACCTCTACCACGCTCCGTTGTGGTGTGGAACTGGGATCGGATTTTATACAGACTACCCAGGCCAGTATTTCACACAGCATCTCTTTCCCAAGGCAGCTGCCCGACTGGCATGCTGTTTCCTCCATACTCCGGCTCTTCGGTCTCCGGCGCCCCGATAGTCTCCGGACAGTGATCAACGGCAACGCCTCCTATATCGACCGCCGCTCGCTGTTCACGATGCAGTCGGTCAACGCCTCTTTTGGATACGAATGGAATCGCAACAACAAATCTTATCTCTGGCGCCCGATCAATATAGAGTATACGAAACTGAACAAGACCGACAGCTTCCAGCATTATCTCGACAGCATCCCGTCCCTCAGCCTGGCTTTCAAGAGCGGGCTTGTGCTCAGCCAGCAATTCGTTTATAAATCGCTCAAACAACACGGGAAACGCACCAATTTCCTGACGCTGAGCGCAGAATCCAGCGGCGCCCTCTTCGGTCTGTCAAAATCCATCGATAAAGGCGATCTCTGGCGCTTTATAAAAGGAGAGATCGACTACCGGCATCATATCGATTACCGGCGAAGCCATCTGGCCTTCCATGCCTATGCAGGAGCAGGTCTGGCCTACGGCCGGGAAGGCGATGGCTGGGAAAAGACGCTGCCCTTCTACAAAGCCTTCTTCGCAGGCGGGCCCAACAGTATGCGCGGCTGGCAGGTAAGACAACTGGGTCTTGGTTCATCAAAATTCTATGATACGGCAAAAGGCGGTCAGCTCGATCGATTCGGCGATATCCAGCTCGAAGGCAATATCGAATACCGCTTCCCGCTGGGCAGCCTCTTTGGGATAAAACTGCTGAGCGCTATTTATATCGATGCAGGAGATATATGGGATCGCCGTCCGATCGATACAACCCAGGCAGAAAAAGGCAGCGACTTTCAGCTCAATCGCTTCTATAAGGAGATCGCGATCGACGCCGGAACCGGTCTTCGCTTTGACTTCGACTGGTTCCTGATACGATTCGACTATGCCTATAAAATAAAAGATCCACAGAGTTTCAACCATCCGCAGCGATGGTTTGACGATGTCCGGCTCTTCAACGGGCAATTCCAGCTGGGGATAGGTTATCCGTTTTAGCGAGCCTGGCAGGCCTGCGCTTCCGCATGCCCCTAAGCGGCATATTCTACAATCCTCCGCGCTCTAAACGCCCTGCTTCCCATCCTCCAGCGTCTTTGTAATAAAAACTTCCGCAGCGGCTATATCCATCGCATCTTCAACGCTGAACTCCCCGATCCGCGTCCGGCGCAGACCGCTGAGATAGCCATTCACACCCAACGCAGCGCCCAGATCATTAGCAAGGCTTCGGATATAGGTCCCCGTTGAGCAAACTACCCGGAAGTGCAATACGGGCAATTGAAAATCGGTGATAGCAAATTCTTTGATCGTTACCCGCCGCGGTTCGAGCCTGACCTCTTTTCCTTTTCTGGCGAGTTCGTATACGCGTTTGCCATCCACTTTGATCGCCGAATGGATCGGGGGCACCTGGTCGATCGGCCCCGTAAACTGCGAAGCGATCATCTCCTTTACGGCTTCCAGTGTAATATGGGAATAATCCCTGTGCTGTTGGGGTTCGCTTTCCAGATCATACGTGGGCGTAAGCGCGCCCAGCGTGATAGTCCCCGTATACTCCTTCTCCTGCGCCATATAATCGTTGATCTTTTTGGTAAACTTACCGGTGCAGAGGATCAATAAACCCGTCGCCAACGGATCCAGCGTACCTGCATGCCCGACTTTCTTGGTCCGGACCAGGCGACGAAGCTTCCGGACCACATCAAACGATGTCCAGTCCAGCGGCTTGTCGATCAATAAGACTCTTCCTTCTTCAAAAGGATGCAAAGGGAGATTAGCGGCATGTTTTTCCATCGCCGCAAAGATAGGTATTGCCGGATATATCGGCAGCCGCAAACGGCTGCTCTCCGTGAAACAGCAGGCAGGTCGATGCCGGCTGCCCCGTTAAATCGCCTGTCTTGCTTTTATTTCCAGGTACTTATTTACGGTCTGGACCGTCAAATTTTCGGGCGCCGTCAAGATGGTAAGGATACCATGCTGGTTCAATTCCTTCACGATCAAACGTTTTTCCAAAGCGAACTTCTCAGCGATCGTTTTATCATATACTCCTTCCACGTCATCCGGAGTGGCATCGATCAGCCCGCGTAACCCGGTATTCTCAAAAAAGACGACCAGCAGCAGATGATTTCTCGCCATGGCCCTTATATAGGGCATCTGACGCTTCAGACCGGACAGCGATTCAAAGTTGGTGAACAATACCAGCAGACTGCGCTGGTGGATCCGCGTACGCACCATCGCATACACTTTCTCATAGTCGGTCTCCTGGTAGTGTGTTTGCTGGTTATACAGCACTTCCAGGATACTATTCATTTGAAGTGACTTGCGGCTGGCGGGCAGGAAAGAACCGATCTGATCCGAAAAAGTAAGCAGCCCCGCCTTGTCCTGCCGGATCAACGCCACTCTCGACAAAACCAAGGTAGCATTGATCGCATAGTCCAGCAGACTCATGCCGTCAAAGGGCATCTTCATTACGCGGCCCTTGTCGATCAGGCAATAGATCTGCTGACTCTTTTCGTCCGTAAACTGGTTGACCATCAGGTCTCCGCCTCTGCGGGCTGTCGCCTTCCAGTTCAGGTTCCGAATATCATCGCTCCTGACATATTCCTTTATCTGTTAGAACTCCAGGCTATGCCCCAGTTTTCGGATACGCTTGCTGCCGGTTTCCGCCAGGTTATCGGTTCCGGCGATCAACTCGAATTGCCGCAGCGCCTGATAGGAAGGCATGACGCGGATCGTCTTCTCTGCCCCCACGATCTTTCGTCTTTCCGTCAGACCAAAGGGGCTGCGAATAAAAACATTGATATCGTGAAAGATGTATTCGCCTCTTTCTTTTGGCTGTACGGTATAATCCAGGCTGGCAGAAGCGCCCGCCTTTAGTTGGAGGTCCAGGAAAAAATTCCGCTGCTGAAACTGCTCCGGCAGCTCATCGATGATCCGCAGGCTGACGGGAAAGGTATAACCGCTCTTTATAGAGAGCAGAACCGGATTGACGTCTCCATTGCTTAACCGGTCCGTCAGCTGCCGGCTGACGTCAACCGGCGTTTTGCGGCTGAAAAGAATAAAATAATCCAGCAGCGTAACAACGCCTAAAAAGATCAGCAGCAGCCGGCCTATATTGAATAGAACGGGGATCCAGAAGGCCAATACAAACAGCAGGATCAGCCCCGATACTATCGCGAAGAACCGGCGGGTTAAAAACAGAGATTTATAAAAGCGTTTCAGCATATCGCAATTTATCTGGGCACTTCTATCCGTTGGATGATCTCGGAAATCACTTCATCCGTGGAAGCGCCTTCCATTTCTTTTTCAGGTGTCAGCACGATCCGATGCCGCAGGACAGCCGGCGCTACATAAACGATGTCTTCCGGCGTAACGAAATCACGACCGCGCATCGCAGCCACCGCCTTAGCCGCATTCAACACGCCTATCGAAGCTCTTGGGGAAGCCCCCAGATAGATGGACTTGTGTTCCCGCGTCTCTCCTACGATGGACGTGATATACTGGATCAGTTTTTCTTCGATATGCAAACCACGCACCTGATCCCTCAAGTGCTGGATCCTATCGGCGGAAAGTACCGGCTGGACAGTCCCGATCCGCTGGTCTCCTTTCATCAGGTGATGGTTCGACACTACCTGAAATTCCTGCTCTCTCGTGGGATATCCTACGTTGATCTTGAAAAGGAACCGGTCCAGCTGCGCTTCCGGCAGATGATAGGTCCCCTCCTGTTCGATGGGGTTCTGCGTGGCCACGACCATAAAGGGCGGCCGCAGATGATAAGTATGGCCGTCGACCGTTATCTGTCGTTCTTCCATGACCTCGAACAACGCAGACTGTGTCTTGGCAGGAGCACGGTTGATCTCATCGATCAGCACAATATTGCTGAAGATGGGACCGTGCTTAAACTCAAAGTTATTCTCCCGGGGATTGAACACCGATGTTCCGATCACGTCGCTGGGCATCAGGTCCGGCGTAAACTGGATACGCGAAAACCCAACCGATATTACCCGGCTTAGTAATTTGGCCGTCAGGGTCTTGGCGACGCCAGGCACCCCTTCGATCAGGATATGTCCGTCCGCAAGAATTCCAGCCAGCAACAATTCTATCATCGTCTCCTGCCCTACAATCACCTTTCCAATCTCTGCTTTCAACTCTTCTACGGCCTGCTGCAGCTGGCCCAGATCGGTCCTTTGTTCGAACAAGTTTTCTTCCATGTTATGCTTGTTTATAAAATGCTTCCAATTGATAATGAAAATCCATTAACTCTTCATCCGACATCCCCGTCATCAGCGGCAGATGATAAATGCGATCGAGCAGATCATTCAGCTTTTCCCTGGGATATCCGGAACGGTATGCCAGGCTCTCCGCAAACGAAGCGTTCAGCTCCGTAGTCGGCATACGCCAGCGCGTCCTGACATGATCCAGGAAATGCGCCGTCATCTTCATTGCCAGATTCTGGTTATCCCGGCGTTGAAAATATAACCTCCCGATCGTCCGGACAAAGTC